>NZ_JBEYFS010000107.1:0-38488 GCF_040634475.1 Streptomyces sp. NPDC007095 | reverse complement strand
CGCTGAGGTGCCGGGGGCGGACGAGTCGGGAGCCTCGGGCGCATCCGGCTGCGCGGCCTGGGAGGCGGACCGGTCCGGGGCGCTGCTCGTCGGCCGGTTCCCGGCCCTGCCCCGGTCCTCGCTGTCGTCGTCCGACGACGAACCGATGGCCGCGACGGCGACACCGCCCAGGGTCACGCTCGCCAGCAACACGGCGAACGTGGCCTTCAGAGAACGGCGTACGCGCCGCTGCTCGCGCGGTCGCCAGTCGTCCCGCCGCCGAGTACTCGCGGCGTGCGCGCCGTTGTCCCGCGCGGCACGGAATGCGGCGACGGCCTGCGCCTCCGCCTCGGCGTCGTCCGCACGGCCGCGCACGGCGGCGGCGAGCAGCACTTCCAGGGCAGGTCCTTCCGAAGCGGGCGCCTGGGGAGCCGGAGTCCGCGGAACCTTCACGGCGGGCTCTTCGCTCGGGGAACTCGCCGGGTGCGCGACCCGACGGTCGGGGGTTCCGCCGTCGCTGTGTCGTTCACCCATGTCCGGTTCCGTTTCCCTCTCCACCCGACGGCGTCCTGCCGCGCGGCGAGTCCTTGCCGTTCATCCCGACTCCCCCAGCTTCCAGGGGCGCTCGTCCGTCACACTCTCGGCGCCGAGCTGCCGAGCGAGCCTCTTCAGTCCACGGTGGGCGGCGGCGCGCACCGCGCCAGGGCGCTTGCCCAGCACCCGCGCCGCCGCAGGCCCGTCGAGGCCGACCACGACCCGCAGCAGCACGGCCTCGGCCTGGTCTCGTGGCAGCCGCGAGACCAGCTCCAGGACGTACTCCGTGGAGAGGGTCTCCAGCGCCTCGTCGTGCGTGCTGTGCGTGCTCGGCAGCTCCAGTACGTCCAGTTCGAGCGTCGTCCCCCGGGGCCGTACCTTCAGCCGCCGCAAGAGGTCCAGCGCCCGGTGCCGGGCGATGGTCGCGGTCCAGCCGCGAAACCCGGCACCGTCCCCGCGGAACCGCCCGAGGTCCCGTGAGATCTCCAGCCACGCGTCGGACGCCACGTCCTCGGCGTCGTCACCGACGATCCCGCGGAGGTATCCGAGCAGTCCGGGCTGCACGATCCGGTACGCGACCGCGAAGGCGGCCTCGTCCCCGTTCTGCGCCCGCGCGACGGCCTCGCCCAGCTCCCCGTCGTAGGCCTGCACGCGGTGGGATTCCCCTCCCTGGCCCAACACTGTCCTCGTTCGTGCGAGTTCATCCCGATTCACGCTGTCCGACGCGACTGGCCACGCTCGAACGCCCCTGTGGCCATCAGCGTCAGGCCTCACAGAAATGTCACAGCCCGTCAGGCGTGCCATCCGCCCCGCACGCCTCTTTCACACCTCACGCGCCGCTCGCGGCCGCCCTCCACGCGCTTCTCAAGCCGAGCGCCCCCCGAAGGCCACCTGCCGGTCCGCCCCTCGGGCGACGCGCCCATGCAACTGCAAATAGAGCATCCGGACGGACTCCCGCTCCCCCGCCTCGAAACGTTTCACGACCTTGCCCAGCGGGTTCCACACGCGCCCGTCCGGCATGCGTACGCCGACGGGCTGGCCGAACAACTCCCGCTGGTCGGCGCACAATTCGATCCACTGCGCCCCGGCGCGCCGTACGAGCACTTCACCCGTGTAGGCGCCGAGCCCGAACAGCACGTGCTGTACGTCGGTGCGCTCGGACTTCCCCTTCCGCAGCCCGTCGACGATGAAGTCGACGACCCGCAGGCTGTTCACGGAATAGTCCAGCGGCAGTCGGTTCCGCGCCGTCACCTGCCGCACGAACTGTGCCGCGTGCCGCCGCATCCACGCCTCGGCCGGCGTCCGCTCCTCCACGACTCCCTGCCCCCTCGTCCCCATGTCCACATGGCCCCGTACATCCGGGGCACACGCCCCGGGGCGTGGTCACGTCCCGGTCCACCAGACCCAGCGGGACGAGGACGCCGAACATCACGCGTGACACGCGTGACGAACGTCATGGGGCGGGGTTCTCGGTTTCGTACAACCATTCGCTTCACTCACGCGTCATCAGACGCTTCACGCGTCGCGGGGCGCTCAGGAACCATCTCGGCCGTACCGGCCGGACTGTGACGCGGTCATCCCGCCGATCAACCGATGGCGATCCGCGGATGCGCGCCCGGCTTGATCCAGGCCATGATCCGGTCCATCGTCGCGCGCGACACCGAGACGCATCCGGCCGTCGTGCCCTGCCCGTTGACGTGCAGGAAGATCCCGGCGCCGCGACCGGGCGTCGCCGGCCAGCGGTTGAAGTTGATGACGAGCGCCTTGGCGTACTGGGTCGGGTGGTTGATGAGGTGTTCGCTGCCCCGGTCGCAGGTGGCTCACCGACGGCCGGAGATCCGCCCGTCGGAGCCGGGTCCGGTGCGTCCACGCGTGTCGGGGCCCTTAAAAGGGCGCCATGAACGACACGTCCCCGTCGTGCACGCGGAGCACGTACACCGTGAACAGCGCCTGGTTGACGTAGATCAGGCCGGTCACGAGTGCCAGTGCCACGAGCGGGGAGACGGCGCGGCCCGCCACCCTGACAGGATCGGGGAGGCGGGCCAGAGCACGCGGGGTCAGCGCGAGGGCCGCTACGACCGACGCGAGAACCGCGGCGTCCACGAGTACCTTCACAGCCATCAGCCGTTGATGTACACCATTCCCGAGCACATGCAGGATGCTCCAGTCGTCAGTTCTGGTTCACGGGCCAGACTGCCGCCGGGTCGCAGTGGGCCGGGCAGGCCTGCAGGTAGACCTCGTTGCCGAGGAACAGGAGGTAGGTGTCGGCGTGGATGGTGTAGGGCTGCTCCGGCAAGCCGGGGTGGACGTCGAAAGACCAGCCCTCCGGCACCTGGCAGAGGTACACCAGATCTGCGCCGCACGCGCACCGGTAGTACTCGGGAAACTGCGCCCAGGACGGCGTACCGCCCACCTTGAACCCGGGGGCTCCTCGCCCATGCCGGTCGAGGGTGTCCGCCAGAGGCCGCAGCGTCAACGGCAGGGCGCGCACGGACGGTTCGCGATTCCGCGTCGGCCGCGTCGCGTGGCGCTGGAGCAGCACACGCCAGAACGGACGCGGGTAGGGCGGCTGCGGAGCGTCCCAGTACGCGGGCACGAGCCGGCCGTCGTCGGTCATCTCAGGTTCGGACGCGTCGTTGTGAGCGCGGCAGTGGAAGACCAACAGGTGGTCTCCACCGAACGGCTCCACGTTCGGCGGTATGTCGAACTGGAAGAACAGCGCCAGCCGCTCGCCGCAGAAACACTCGGGCCACTCCTGGCCGTCGTCGAGAAAGGGCCAGCCCCCCACCGAGTTCCGCGCGGGCCGGTCCAGCGGCTCGGCTCCGACGTCGATCGCGTAGCCGGGCAGCACCGCCCGCATCTCGCTCACTTCATTCTCGATCATCCGCTCACCTCAAGGTTGCTGTAGCAGTAGCTCCGCCTGGCCGAGGATCAGCATGTCCGCCACGAAGCACGTGACGTCACCGTCCGCGTCCCGGCCGATCCACACGGGGTAGGAGCCGTCGCCCCGGCCGCTCGGGTAGGCGATCAGGTTGGTGCCGGTGGCCGGGTCGTCCACGGTCGCGATGCCGTTGTCGTCCTCGGCCTGCGTGCCCGCGACCTGGCCGTCCCGGAACCGCCGGCCCAGCTCCTCGGCCATGGTCGCGTCGACGAAGGCGCCGGTGCCCGCGTCCACTCCGAAGCCGTAGAACTGCCCGTCTCGCAGGACGCGTTCGTCCTGGCCGTCGAGCAGCGCCGACTCCCAGTGCACTGCCGGCTGTTCGGAGACGAGTACGCGGACCACGGTGTACTCGTCGTAAATCGGCGTCCGGCCCCGACTCTCGGCCGTGTACGCCGCGCAGGCGAGCTGCACGGGGTAACTCCCGGGCGCCACGGTCACCGTGAACCCGGCGTCCTGCTCGCACTGCCCGTACGTGGGGTCGCGCGCCACCAGCCGCCCGCTCGGCAGCCGCAACGTCCCGGCCGCGATCGGATCCCAAACGGTGTACTTCGCCTCATCAGGCTGCTTTTCTTGCTGCTGCGGCGCCGGAGGGCAGGGCCACGCTCCCGGCGAACACGCCACGGTCGTCCGCCCGCACCTCCTGGCTCACCGTGATGTCACCGCCCTGGTACGGGATGAGGAACGTGTACGCATAGCGGTGCGAGGTGAGCCGGTAGCCGTGCGCGGCGTCCAGGTCCCATGTCTCGGTGAAGCTCTTGAGCGTGATCCGGCTGTCGGTCGCCGTCACCCCGGCATCCCGCAGCTGAACCAGCGCGGGCTCCATCTCCCGCACCGCCCGCTTCAGCGCTGGACGGCTACGGGCAGCCGACAACTGCCAGCCGGAAGCGGTGACCTGAAGCCGCACGTCAGCCCCGCCCGCCCCGGTACGGCTCACTTGCGCGCTCTTGGCGTACGCCGCGAACGCGTCCAGGTCGGCCACGGGATCCTCGACATCATCGGCGATGTCGCGATCGGACAGCGGCCCCTTCTTCCAGGCCTCGCCGCCCTCCTTGACGTAACCGGTGCCGCCGACGACGTACACCACCTCGGACTTGCGGACCCCCTTGCCGGTGGTGATCGTGCCGGTCTGCTGGAGCGCCTCAGGGGCGGTGGTGCGGTGCGCGGTCGCGGCGTACGTGGCGGTGGACGGCGCCTGCCCCGCCATGACGAGGGACTCGCTGCCGTGCACGGCGAACGTCCACCCCTTCTCGGCGCTCATGGCCTGCCGGGCCCGGGCGACGAACTGGGCGGCCGTTCTCGGCTTCGGCGCGGACGGGGGCCGCGATGTCCTCTTCGGCTCGGGCTGGGCCTGCGCTGTCCGCGAGGACCCGTGACTCCCCGACGACTTCCGGCTGCCGTCCTTCGGGGAACACCCGGCTGCGGTCACGGCAGTCGCGACCAGCGCGACGACGACAGTACGGCGCCCACGCGCGCTGAAACGTATTCCGGACGGCACGAAGCAACCCTTCGGCAGGTTCGACAGGGACAGGGAGTGCGATGGCGGCCCGGTTATACAGCAGTTTCGCGACGGGATACGAGCACGGGAACCTTCCGGACGAATCGCCCGATCGCCCTCAGGAGTGAACGGCCGTTGTCACGCGTCCTTCGTCGACGCGTTCAAGGGCAGCGCCCTGCCCCGCGCTCGAACGGGTCGGCAGGACGGGGAGTCAGGCCTGCCGGTCCGGGCTCCACGCGTAGGTCATGGGCCCTGTCTCCACAACCTCGCTGGGCCAGGTCCGCCGGACGTGCCCAAGGCGCTGAAGGTGCTCGCCGACCCAGTTCTCCTCCGGTCGGATCCGCAGCATCGTGGTGAGGCGGCCGGGATCGTGGAGGGATAGGGCCAAGGAGCGCGAACGGACTCGCGGGGCAGGCAGGGACGGTCGACGAGCCCAGCGGGGTCCGGGCGAGCGGCGCCCGCTTCGGAGCGGCCCTCGCGACCGGTGACTTCGACGGGGACGGCGGCGACGACGACATCCTCGCCGTCGCACCGGGCGCGGCGCGCGCCCGGGCGATCGACGGCGCGGACCGCACCCTCTCCGCGCCCGTCCAACTGGTCTCCGAAGGCGGCGCGTTGAGTGACACGGACATCGCGACCGGAGACTTCGACCACGACGGCTACGAGGACGCCGCCCTCACCTTCCGTACCGCGGGCGGTGCCACGCCCCTCGTCGTCCTGCACGGCTCGGCGACCGGCCTGCGCACCGACGCACCGGCCGTTCCCGACGGTACCGGCGGGCGGGCCCTCGCCTCGGCCGACCTGAACGGCGACGGCTACGCCGACCTGGCCGCGGGCCGCCCCGATATGGGCGACGGTGGGGAGATCTCCACGTTCCACGGCTCGGCGGACGGCCTCACCACCATCGGGGCTCCGGTCGTCGGGCGTGCCGCGATCCCCTGAGGCGAGTCCGGCGACCGGCTGGGCGCCTCGCTCGCGGCGGCAGGACAGGGCCTGGCCTGAGCCAGGCCAGGGTCCACGGCAGGACACGGCTCGGTACACCGACGGGGGCGTACCTGGGACAGACGCTGACGCCGTGGTCCCGTACGGCACCCCTTCTCGGAACCGGTGGTCAGCCCTTGCTGTCCACCGGCTCCGGCACGGGTGCCGGTCGCCCCACGGGGGCCGGCATCCGGTCCGCGTTCACCACGATCCCGGCGATCAGCGCGGCCAGCAACAGTGCTCCCATCGCCCACCAGGTGGCCACGTTGAAACCGTGCACGGCGGCCCGGGAGGCGAGGGCGCGACGGTCGACGCCGGGGGCCGCGTGCGCGGTCGCGTACCGGGTCGTCACGCTCGCGGCGATCGTGTTGAGCAGCGCCGTGCCGATCGAACCGCCGACCTGCTGGGCGGTGTTGAAGGTGGCGGAGGCCGCGCCCGCGTCCCGGGGCGCGACGCTGACCGTGGCCAGCGAGATGGAGGTCATCATCGCCGTACCCATGCCGAGGCCGAGCATCAGCATGCCGGGCAGGATGTGCGAGGCGTACGCGGGTGCCACGCCGACCTGCGCGATGATCGCCAGCGCGCCCGCGGCCAGCAGCAGCCCGGGGACGATGAGGGCGCGCGGCGGGACCCGGTTCAGGAGGCGGGCCGCGACCTGCGTGGAGCCGGTGATCATGCCGACGGTGATGGGGAGATAGGCGAGTCCGGTCTTCATCGGCGAGTACCCGAGCACGCGCTGCATGTAGTAGGTGAGGAAGAGGAAGACCCCGAACATCCCGATGGTGACGAAGAGGATGGTGAGGAACGCCCCGACCCGCTGCCGGTCCCTGACCACCGACATCGGCAGCAGCGGCACCCGGGCGCGGGTCTGCCAGAGCCCGAACACGCCGAGCAGCACGACCCCGGCGGCCAGCAGTCCGAGGACCAGTCCGTCGCCCCAGCTCCTCGACTCCGCCTCCGAGAAGCCGTAGACCAGCGAGAGCATTCCGGCGGAGCCGAGCACCGCACCCGGCACGTCGAGGCGCGCGTCCTCGTAGCGGCCGCCGCCACTGAGCACCGCAAGGGCACCGGCGAACGCGACCAGGGCGATGGGCACGTTGACGTACAGGCACCAGCGCCAGTCCAGGTACTGGGTGAGGAAGCCGCCCGCGAGCAGCCCGAACGCCGCGCCCGCGCCGACGATCGCGCCGAACACGCCGAAGGCCTTGCCGCGTTCCCCGGGGTCGGTGAACGTCGTCGTGAGCAGCGACAGGGCGGCGGGGGCGAGCAGCGCCGCGAACACGCCCTGGAGGGCGCGCGCCCCGAACAGCATCCCGGAGTTCGCGGCCGCGCCGCCCAGCGCGGACGCCGCGGCGAAGCCCAACAGGCCGATCATGAAGGTGAGCCGGCGACCGGCGAGGTCGGCGATCCGGCCGCCGAGCAGCAGCAGTCCGCCGAAGGCGAGGGTGTACGCGGTGATGACCCACTGCCGGTTGCCGTCCGACATGTGGAGGTCGGTCTGGGCGGAGGGCAGAGCGATGTTCACGATGGTCATGTCGAGGACGACCATCAACTGGGCGAGCGCGATGACGACGAGCGCCCACCAACGGCGGTTGTCGGCCACGAGGCCTCCCGGGTCCGGCGGTTGCCCTCATGTTCACTCCGGAGACCGCCGTTTGGGAACGGTCGCGTACCTTAAGAACCGGCAATCTCGCCGCCGTTCGGCACGCTCCCCCGTTGTCCGACGGCCTCGCGGCACAGCAGCCGTAGCGAGCCGTCGCCCGCGTAGCAGCGGCGGGCCTCGTCGACGGGGTCCCACAGGCGCCCGTCGGGGGTGCGCAGCCAGTGCTCGCCGCCCGTCTCCCACCACTCGGCGCCGGCGCACCGGACGACGACCTCACCGGCGTACGCGCCGAAGCCGCGCAGCACGGTGTGGACGGCGGCGTACGGCGCCCCCTCCCGGCGTATCTCCTCGATCAGCCGGTCGACGCGCCACAGACTCTGCGCCGAGTAGTCGAGGCGCAGCCGGGCGCCCTCGCGCATCGTCGCGACGGTGTCCGCGGCCCAGCGCACGGGCTTGGTCGCGGCGGTGGGCCTGGTCGCCCGGATCGGGTTCGCACTCGTTGCGTTCACACTCGGAAGAGCGCCTTCCGGGCGGGATTCGTCACGCGTTCCTGGCGCCTTCGCGACACCGGCCCAGGACCCCCATCTCCGGCCCCAGGACGGTCACAGGAACCCCTCAGGGAAACAGGTTTACGACCGTCCGCGCGCCCGGCGTGACACCACCGCGCGCAGGACGCGCCGTCCCTCCGTCGACACCGCCAGGGCGGGGCGCAGTCCGCCCGCGCCGCGGCCCGCGAGCAGTTCCAGGACGGTCACCTGGCGGCGCAGTTCGGCCGCGACGAGGGGGCCGTCGCCGTCGGCGGCGACATCGAGGAGCCGGTGGATCTGCAGGGCCGCCGCCGAACAGGCGTCGGCCCAGGCGCGCAGGGCGGACGCGCAGGGGTCGTCGGGGGCGGCGGCGAGCATACGGCGGGCGAGTGCGGCGGCGCGGTCCTCGTCACTCACGGCGGCCTCGGCCCCGGGGCCGGAGTCAGGGACCGGGCCGGCGTCGGCGTCGGCAGAGTCCAGTTCCGCCCGTGCCTTGGCGAGCCGTTCGCCCCAGGCGTCGCCGTCCGCACCGCCGTCCGCGAGGCTCGACCAGAGCGGCCGCAGGACCTCGTCGTCGCCGCCCAGCAGGGGCACGCACCGATCCAAACAAGCCAGCCCGCTCGCTGCCAGACCACGCTCGTCGGCCTGAGCGATCAGGTCCACCAGGCTCATCACGCCTCCCTCGACAGGGCGCTCCCGCTTACGGAGCCCGCACTTTCCCTTACTGCGTGCTCCGGAGCGGGAGTGTCACAGGGGCACCACTCCGAGCCGGTCGAGGAACCGGAAGAGAAGGTTTTCGGCCAAGGGGTCGGCATCCGCGGTCAGCACGGCGAGCAGGGGTTCGGCGACCACCGTGTGCCCGGCCTCCGCGGCCCAGGCGACGGCCCGTGCGGCGGCGTCGGAGGGCTCCCGGAAGTAGTCGTCGACGGTGAGCCCCTCCTCGCTCTGCCCGAGATGTGCGGCCATCGCCGTGCGCGCCAGACAGGTCGTCCACGCGCCGCTCCCGGGACCGGCCGCCTCGACGACCACGCAGTCGCTGTTCATGACGTACCCGAAGAGCGCGGGCGCGCCGGTCTCCCGGGCGAGCGTGTTCATGCTCCCGACGCCGCCGTCACCGCTCGGGTACTCCCAGACCTGCCAGCCGTCGGGCGCCGTGGTCCGCAGCACCATCCCGTGCGCTGCGCCCAGCGCGTCCAGCTCCGATAGCGGCCGCTCGCTTCTGCCCACGACGTAGTAGCCCCAGTAGCCCATGCCGGTTCCCCCCGGTGGTGTTTCGGTTCGGCCGCGCCGAATACACCACAGGGGTCAGGGAGTTGGCCAGGGAATCAGCCGAACCGGCGCGCCGCCTGCCCCCAACGGCCCAACGCCGACCGTCAGCAGTCGTGCCTGACGGGCGCCTGGACCGGCTCTCCGGACGGGACCGGGCCGCGCAGGGCCTTCTCGTTCTGCATCCGGGTCAGGCGCAGGACGACGAGGATGGCGAGCCCGGCGGCCACGACGCCGGTGACGTCCGCGAACAACACGTCGCCCGCGGCGACGTAGAGCTCCGCGGCGGTCTCGGCCTTGCGGTAACTCTCGAATCCGCTCCGGCCGACGAACAGCGTGATGGTCCACATCGCCCACCAGGCGTTGACGAGCCGGTGCGAGGTGCGGGAGCCGGCGGGACGGCTCGCGTCCCAGGTGTTCAGCATGATCCGGCGCGGGAACCAGAAGTTCACCACCGGCACGAACCAGCCCCAACCCGTCCAGGCGCGCCCCAGTTCATGCCCGAACGGGTCGAACATCTCGGCGTTGATCCGCACCCGGTAGAACCAGACGAGGTAGAAGACGACCGTGGCGGCCAGGGAGGCCAGCTGCACGACCCCGGCCGCGGCCATGACCGAGTCCGCGTGGTCCGCCTCCCGCTGGACGGCCTCGCCGACCCCGCCGTCCAGGATGGTGCCCGTGACGTCGTACACCTTGACGCCCGCCCAGATCGCGAAGAGATCCACGGCGACGACCACACCGAGCAGCACCGCGACCGCTCGCCCCAGGCCCACCGGCGAGCGCAGCCGGGCAACCCCGTGCGGCGGCGCCATGGTGCCCCCGGGCACGGGCATGGGCGTACTGGACATGAAAACCCCCCGAATCACCGGCACGTGAGACCGCGTCGGCACAAGAAGCCGGGCGCGCCCCTCCCCAAGGCACGCCCGGCACAAGAATCAAAGGGAAGATACGCCTCAGCCCAGCCGGTTCGCCAGGCTCTTGAAGTCCGTCCAGGACAGCGCGGGCCGACCGGGATCCCACAGCTTCTGGATCGTGGCGCGCAGCGGCATCCTGATCCCCGCCGCCACCTGGTCCTGGGTCTGCGAGTTCGCGCGGTCGGACCAGACGGCGAAGCTCCCGCCGAGGATCTGGCCGTCGTACTTCGCGGGGACCGGCGTGGTGCCGCGGACGACGAGCGGGGTCCACTGCTCGTAGATGCGCTGCCCGGTCGGGTAGACGAAGGTCTGCGGCTCACCGAGGACGTAGTAGAGGTACTCGTCGTTGTAGTTGATGAGCTTGCGGCCCGCGCTCAGGTACTCGACGGGCGGGCGCGCGCCGAGCTCCTTGCCCGTCCAGTACGCGACCTCCAGGTCCTTGTCCGCCTGGACCGTGCCGCCGCGGAAGAACCCGTCGTTCCAGGCCCGTGCGGTCCGGCCGTGGCCGCGCACCACCTGGGCACGGTCGTTGAGCCAGCCGGTGGTGAGGTCCGCGACGGTGGCGCCGGGGCCGTAGGCCTGCTTGGCGGCGGCGGCCAGCTGCGGGAAGGAGGTCGACGGGCTGGCCACGGTCAGCGCCTGGTACTCGTCGCCGCCGAGGTGCCAGTACGGGCCGGGGAAGAGGCCGGCGTACTCGTTCAGCAGGTCGTCGACGATGCTCGCCGCGGCGGGCTTGGAGATGTCGACGGTGCCACGCGGGGTGGCTCCCGAGACGCTGCGCAGCTGGAGGTCGGGGTGGGCGGCGATCACGGCGCCGAGGTGGCCCGGCGAGTCGATCTCGGGGACGACATGGATGTGGCGGCTCTCCGCGAGGGCGAGAATGTTGCGGACGTCCGTCTTGCTGAGGTGGTCCTTCGACACGATCTCCGGGTGGGTGTCCGACTGGATGCGGAAGCCCTGGTCGTCGGAGAAGTGCAGCCCCAGCTCGTTGTACTTCAGATCGCCCAGTTCCCGGATCCGGTCCTCTATCCAGGCCGCGGAATAGGGCTTGCGCGCGATGTCGAGCATGAACCCGCGGCGCGGCTTGGCGGGCTGGTCGCGCACGACGCCCTCGGACGCCGTACCGCCGCCGTGCACCTCCTGCTTGAGGGTGCGGGTGCCGTAGAAGACGCCCGCCTCGCCGGGCGCGGAGATGGTGACCCGGCGGTTCTTGACGGTCAGGGTGTACGACTCCGGGTCGGCGCCGCTGGTGTTCAGGCGGAGCTCGACGTCCCCGTCCTTGGCCGCCGTCTGCCCGGCGTACGACAGTTTCAGCTCGCCCGCGAGCAGCTTCCCCTCGTCGGCGAGGCCCGCGTCGTCGACGACCACGCGGGCGCCCGAGGCGGGACGCCAGCCGGGGCCGCGCGCCGGGGTGTGCTCGCGTACGGCGGGGATGGTGCGCGGGGTCTGGGAGAGCGGGTACGTCCGGGTCGGCGTGGGAGACGGCGGGGGCGCGGACCCGGCCGCCGTCCGGTCCGGAGCGACGCTCGCCCCGGTCGGCGCGCCGGTGTCGCCGGACGGCCACAGCGAGACGGTCGCCACCACGGCACCGGTCACCGCAGCCACGCCGACCGCTATGAGTACCGGCCGCTTCCCGTCCTGCACCGGCGCCCGTCGTCGCCTGCCCGTGCTCACCGCACCACGCCCTTCGCTTCGGTAACCGAGGCCCACACCCTGTCGTACGCATCGAGCGCCCCGTACACCTCACGTCGTACACCCCCGGATGTTCCACGGTCCCCCTCTCCACGTCACCCGTCCACCGCAGGTTCCGAAACTCTCCCGTCCGGGTGAAATTCGGGCATCCGTCGGACACCTCCCGTCAATCGTCGATAACGTGGTGGCACAACTCTCACTTCTTCCCCTGCCACACCACACGTGACGTTCACAGGACGTCACGGCATCCCGCCGACATCCCACCGCCGAGGACCCACGCTGCCTGCGCACCGTCTTCCACGCCTCCCCGGCCAGGTCGCCCTACCAGAGCAGAAGAGCGTGCCGTCGTCCCCGGCGCGCCTGGAGCCGTTCAACTCCGCACCCGCCGACTCCGTCGTGCGCGCGCTCCTGACCTGCTGCCGCAGCCTGCGCTGGGCCCACCGGCTGGCCGATCACCGGCCCTACCCGGACCTGGACGCCTTCCTCGCTGCGGCCGACGAGGCGGCCTACGACCTCACCCCGGCCGATCTCACCGAGGCCCTCGCGGGCGAGTCCCTCACACTGCTCCCGGACGGCGCGTACTCCGCCGCCCACACGGCCCTGAGCGCGGCCCACGCGGCCTACGAGAGCCGATTCGGGCACGTGTTCGTCATCTGTCTGGACGACTTCTCCCCGGAGGAATCACTGGATCAGGTACTCGTCGGAATCCGGTCACGATTGACAAACGATCCCGAAGAGGAGCGGCTCGTCGCGGCGGAGGAGCTGCGCCGTCTGGCGAGGGGTCGCCTGACGCGCCTCCTCGGGGACGCGGGGCCCTGGCCCGTCCGGAATAGCCCGAACGTGCCTGATTGATTGCCAGTTTGATCACATAGATAGGGCCGCTGTAAACGTTCCGACAAGTCGTCGCTACGATGGCCAGGGCCGGTGGACCGTACCCGGCCGGGCCGACCGACACAGAAGCCGGCAGGCCCCAATCCCCGCTCCCGGAGGGTTCTTCCGTGCCGGCTGGAACGCTGTACCGCGGCCGGGAAGGAATGTGGTCCTGGGTGGCTCATCGAGTCACCGGCGTCCTCATCTTCTTCTTCCTGTTCGTACACGTGCTGGACACCGCTCTCGTCCGTGTCTCCCCCGAGGACTACGACAGGGTCGTGTCCACGTACAAGAATCCGATCGTCGCGCTGCTGGAGTACGGCCTCGTCGCCGCCATCCTCTTCCACGCGCTCAACGGCCTGCGCATCATCGCCGTCGACTTCTGGTCGAAGGGCCCGCGCTATCAGAAGCAGATGCTCTGGTCCGTCGTCGGTATCTGGGTCGTGCTGATGATCGGGGCCCTGTACCCGGTCCTCGGTCACGCATTCCGCGAAGTCTTCGGGAGCTGACGCCGATGTCCACCACTGAGACCGCCGCTTCCGGTATCGGCCCCGTCGAGGGCGCGGGTGAGTTCTCCGCGTACAGCGTCGACAACCCGGCGCCGTTCATCGAGGCCCCGCGCAAGCGCACCAAGAAGACCCCGAAGTCCACCCGTGGCAACTTCGAGATGTACGGCTGGCTGTTCATGCGCCTGTCCGGCATCGTGCTGGTCGTCCTGGTCATCGGCCACCTGCTCATCCAGCTCGTCCTCGACGGCGGTGTCTCCAAGATCGGCTTCGCGTTCGTCGCGGGCCGCTGGGCCTCCCCGTGGTGGCAGGCCTGGGACCTTGCGATGCTGTGGCTCGCGATGCTGCACGGCGCCAACGGCCTGCGCACGGTCATCAACGACTACGCGGAGCGCGCGAACACCCGGCTGTGGCTCAAGGGCCTGCTCTACACCGCCACGGTGTTCACCATCCTGCTGGGCACGCTGGTGATCTTCACCTTCGACCCGAACATCCGCTAGGCACGGGGCTGAGGTAACCGACTCATGCAGATCCACAAGTACGACACCGTCATCGTGGGCGCCGGCGGCGCCGGCATGCGCGCCGCCATCGAGGCGACGAAGCGCAGCCGCACCGCCGTGCTGACGAAGCTCTACCCCACCCGCTCCCACACGGGCGCCGCGCAGGGCGGCATGGCCGCCGCGCTCGCCAACGTGGAGGAGGACAACTGGGAGTGGCACACCTTCGACACGGTCAAGGGCGGTGACTACCTGGTCGACCAGGACGCCGCCGAGATCCTGGCGAAGGAGGCCATCGACTCGGTCCTCGACCTGGAGAAGATGGGCCTTCCCTTCAACCGGACGCCCGAGGGCAGGATCGACCAGCGCCGCTTCGGCGGTCACTCCCGCAACCACGGCGAGGCCCCGGTCCGCCGGTCCTGCTACGCCGCGGACCGCACCGGCCACATGATCCTCCAGACGCTGTACCAGAACTGCGTCAAGGAGGGCGTGGAGTTCTTCAACGAGTTCTACGTCCTCGACCAGCTGATCACCGAGGTCGACGGCGTCAAGCACTCGGCCGGTGTGATCGCCTACGAGCTGGCGACCGGCGAGATCCACGTCTTCCAGGCGAAGGCCGTGATCTACGCGTCCGGCGGCACCGGCAAGTTCTTCAAGGTGACCTCCAACGCGCACACCCTGACGGGTGACGGCCAGGCGGCCGTCTACCGTCGCGGGCTGCCGCTGGAGGACATGGAGTTCTTCCAGTTCCACCCGACCGGCATCTGGCGCATGGGCATCCTGCTGACGGAGGGCGCCCGCGGTGAGGGCGGCATCCTCCGCAACAAGGACGGCGAGCGCTTCATGGAGAAGTACGCGCCGGTCATGAAGGACCTCGCGTCCCGTGACGTCGTCTCGCGCTCCATCTACACGGAGATCCGTGAGGGCCGCGGCTGTGGTCCCGAGGGCGACCACGTCTACCTCGACCTCACGCACCTCCCGCCGGAGCAGCTGGACGCCAAGCTCCCGGACATCACGGAGTTCGCGCGCACCTACCTCGGCATCGAGCCCTACACGGACCCGATCCCGATCCAGCCCACCGCGCACTACGCCATGGGCGGCATCCCGACGAACGTCGAGGGTGAGGTGCTCAGCGACAACACGACCGTCGTGCCGGGCCTGTACGCCGCCGGTGAGGTCGCCTGTGTGTCCGTGCACGGCGCCAACCGCCTCGGCACCAACTCGCTCCTGGACATCAACGTGTTCGGGCGCCGTGCGGGCATCGCCGCCGCCGAGTACTCCGCGAAGGCCGACTACGTCGAGCTGCCCGAGGACCCGGCCTCGCAGGTCGTCTCGCAGGTCGAGCACCTGCGCAACTCCACGGGCACGGAGCGGGTCGCCGCGCTGCGCCTGGAGCTGCAGGAGTGCATGGACGCCAACGTGATGGTGTTCCGCACCGAGCAGACGATCAAGACGGCGGTCGAGAAGATCGCCGAGCTGCGCGAGCGCTACCGGAACGTCTCGATCCAGGACAAGGGCAAGCGGTTCAACACGGACCTCCTCGAGGCCATCGAGCTGGGCAACCTGCTCGACCTGGCCGAGGTCATGGCCGTCTCCGCGCTCGCCCGCAAGGAGTCCCGCGGCGGTCACTACCGCGAGGACTACCCGAACCGCGACGACGTCAACTTCATGCGCCACACCATGGCGTACCGCGAGGTCGGCGACGACGGCACCGAGTCCATCCGTCTCGACTACAAGCCGGTCGTCCAGACCCGCTACCAGCCGATGGAGCGTAAGTACTGATGGCTACCCCGACCCTCGACAAGGCGGACAGCGCCGGCCAGCCCGAGGCGGGCTTCGCCGACTCGCCGTACATCACCGCCACCTTCCGCATCCGCCGCTTCAACCCCGAGGTCGCGGCCGAGGCGGTCTGGGAAGACTTCCAGCTGGAGATCGACCCGAAGGAGCGCGTCCTCGACGCCCTCCACAAGATCAAGTGGGACCAGGACGGAACCCTCACCTTCCGTCGGTCCTGCGCGCACGGCATCTGCGGCTCGGACGCCATGCGGATCAACGGCAAGAACCGCCTCGCCTGCAAGACGCTGATCAAGGACATCAACCCCGACAAGCCGATCACGGTCGAGCCCATCAAGGGCCTGACGGTCCTCAAGGACCTCGTGGTCGACATGGAGCCGTTCTTCCAGGCGTACCGCGATGTGATGCCCTTCCTGATCACGAAGGACACCAACGAGCCGACGCGCGAGCGTCTGCAGTCCGCCGAGGACCGCGAGCGCTTCGACGACACCACCAAGTGCATCCTGTGCGCGGCGTGCACGTCGTCCTGCCCGGTCTTCTGGAACGACGGCCAGTACTTCGGTCCGGCCGCCATCGTCAACGCGCACCGCTTCATCTTCGACAGCCGTGACGAAGCGGGCGAGCAGCGCCTGGAGATCCTCAACGACAAGGACGGCGTGTGGCGTTGCCGCACCACGTTCAACTGCACGGACGCCTGCCCGCGCGGTATCGAGGTCACCAAGGCGATCCAGGAAGTGAAGCGCGCGCTGATCACGCGTCGCTTCTGACGCTTCTGTCGGCTTTCGCACCAAGAACCCCGCCTCCGTACAAGCTACGTACGGAGGCGGGGTTTTCTTTCCACATTTGACCGTATACCGTCAATCCGATCCCTCTGCCACACTTCGAACCCCGATGTCCACCTCAACGGGGGCGGCACGGACAAAGCGAAGTTCGACCCTGCCCTGCACGTCGGATATCCAAAGCCACTCGGGCTCGTACACGCCGCAGATGTGGCTCTCACCATCGCAAGCTCTCGGGCCAGGAGGCCATCGACCTGGCCGCGGAGCTCAAGGCACTGCTCTGCCAGGACTGACCGCTCCCTGACCTCCTCGGTACGACGTGCGCCGCGGCGCCGTCCCCCGGCCCGCTGGAACCGGGAGACGGCGCACAGCGATGGCAGACGGTGGCGGGAGCGGTGAGGTCGAAGACCACATGCATCAACCCGGAGTACGCCTGGGCGGCGATGACCGCCCCTTTGTACGCGACGGCTGCGAGGACGAGGGCCACCAGCGGAAGCCAGCGCGCACCGGACTCGTCGTACAGCCCGGCAGCCAGAGCGGCGGCGAGAGCCAGAAAGGACCAGCACAGGTTGACCGCTGCGTCGAGCGCGTCCCGCGTGGAGCGCAGGGACTGCGACAGGCGGTCGGACACCTGCATGTAGATGCGTGGCCAGGCGGACAGGGTGGCCAGGCCGTAGCGCTCACCCGCGCTCAGCTCGCCGGCACGCAGGGCATTGCCCACCTCCGTGGGCAGCAGAACCTCGACAGGCGGCCGGGCCGCCAGGCGCCGCAGGGCATCGGCGGAGGCCGCACCGGGGCGGGACGCCTTGTCGCGCAGCGCCAGGTGGCGACGTCGCTGTATCTCCACAAGCACGTCGGCCACTCGGGCGGTTGCCGGCCAGCGGTCCCAGTACCCCTCCAGCACGCGTACGGCCCGGACTTGAAAGGGCTGGAGGAGCAGGGCCAGCAGCCATGCGCACGCGGTCGGCGCCAGCAGCGCGACGACCGTGGCGCCAGGGCCGGCAGGAAGCACCCGGGCCCAGTCGCTGTGCCCCGTGAAGCTCCCGGCGCGCACAAGGCTCCAGAAACCGCCGACGAGAAGCCCGCACGGCACGAAACCGACCATGAGCAGCCGCCGCACGAAGCCGCCTCCTCATACGCCCCGAACGCCCCCGAGTCCCCACCAGTATGGACACAACCGCCCGTCTGTACAGACGATCAGCCCGGCACGGTACCGGAAAGCGGATCGACGGCGAGCGCGCGGTCGCCCTCGAAGGAGACACTGCGCGCTCGGCCTTGCACCACCCGGGGGACCCGCACGGTCAGCCACCGGGCTCCCGGCGCGGCCCGTACCTAATCTGATGGCATGTCAGATGATGTGTCGTACGAGCTGCTCGGTTTCGACAACGTACTGCTGCCTGTCGGGAACCTCGGCGTCGCGGTGGAGTTCTACGGGCGGGCCGGCATTCCGGTGGCGTTCCGGCTGGACGAGGCCGGGATCGCGCTGCTGAAGGTGGGCAAGGAGACACCGGGGCTGTTGCTGCGACTGGAGGAGGAGCTCGGCCTCCGGCCGCCGGTGTGGGCCTCGGCGCGGGTGTGGCTGGAGGTCGGGGACGCGCGGGCCACGGCCGACGCGCTGGCCGCGGCGGGCATCCAGCCGCTCGCCCCCGTCTTCCCGGTCGCCACCGGCTGGACCGTCGAGATCGCCGACCCGTGGGGCAACGTCATCGGCTTCACGGACTACGGCAAGCGGCCCGAGCTGGGCCGCCATCAGGCGTGACGCCTCTCACTCCACCCTTCACCCCACCCTGACTTGAACATGTTCAAAAGGAGGTCTACATTCCTTCTCGACAGCGTTTTGAACGCGTTCAAGAAGGGGTGGGGACATGGACCTCACGGTCGTCGCGTACGTCATCTATCTGCTGGTCAGCATCGCGCTGACGGTCTGGGTGGCGCGCACGCTCAGCCACAACGGGCGGGTCTTCCTCGCCGACGTGCTGCACGGGAACGAGAAGCTCGCCGACGCCGTCAACCACCTCCTGGTGGTGGGCTTCTACCTCGTCAACCTGGGCTTCGTCGCGCTCTATCTGAACGGCGACGGCGGCGACATCACCGACGCCCGCGGGGTCTTCGAGGCCCTGTCGACCAAGCTCGGCGTCGTCCTGCTCGTCCTCGGGGTCATGCACCTCGGCAACGTGTACGTGCTCAACAAAATCCGGCGGCGGGGCGTCATGGAGCGGGAGCAGCTGCCGCCCGTCGCGCCGACGGACTGGGTCGCGCCGGCGGCCGGGGCGTGAGCACCATGACCGGCCTCAAGGCCACCCGTGACCGGGACGCCGCGCGCGTCCCGGTCCTCGGGCTCACCGTCCTCTACGACGCACGGTGCTCGCTGTGCACCTTCCTGCGCGACTGGCTGGGCAAGCAGCCCCAGCTGGTGCCGCTGCGGCTCGTGCCTGCCGGTTCCGAGCAGGCCCGGGCGCTCTTTCCCTCCCTCGACCACCGCGCCACCCTCGACGAGATCACCGTCGTCGGGGACGGCGGTCAGGTCTACCGCGGGGCCGCCGCCTGGGTCGTCTGCCTGTGGGCGCTGCGCGAGCACCGGCCGCTCGCCCACCGGCTGAGCACCCCGGCCGGGGCCCGGCTGGCCAAGGGCGCGATGCTCGCCGCCGCGAAGTGGCGCTCCGCGCACGTCCAGCAGGGGTGGGGCGGGGGCGCGTACCGGCGGGGTGACGGGTGGGTGTACGAGCCGGGTGCCGGGTGGACGTACCAGCCTCCCGGCTGTGACAGCGGCTCCTGTTCGACTCGTTAGGCTCTGTTCCCGTGCCAGCACAGACAGACAGCCCCGGCCCGGACGACACCAGCGCTCCCGGAAAGGCCCAGGAAAAGGGTCCCGCCAAGAGCGAGCAGACCCGCGCGCTGATCCTGGAGACCGCGCTGCGGCTGTTCCAGGAACGGGGGTACGACAAGACGACCATGCGGGCGATCGCCCAGGAGGCCGGGGTCTCCGTCGGCAACGCGTACTACTACTTCGCCGGCAAGGAGCACCTCATCCAGGGCTTCTACGACCGGATCGGCGCCGAGCACCAGGCGGCGATCCGGCCGGTCCTGGAGCGCGAGAAGGATCTGGAGGCGCGGATCGCGGGGGTGCTGAAGGCGTGGCTGGACGTGGCGGAGCCCTACCACGAGTTCGCGGCGCAGTTCTTCAAGAACGCCGCCGATCCGGAGAGCCCGCTCAGCCCCTTCTCCCCCGAGTCTGCGGACCCGCGCGAGGAGGCCATCGCCATACACCGCGAGGTGCTCGCCGGGTCGAAGGCGAAGGTTCCGGAGGAGCTGAGGGACGTCCTGCCCGAGCTGATGTGGCTGTCGCAGATGGGGCTCGTCCTGTACTGGGTCTTCGACCGCACGGAGGGACGCGAACGCAGCTACCGGCTCGCCGAGCGCGGCGCCCGCATCACCACCCGGGGCGTCTCACTGGCCCGCTTCCGGGTCCTGCGGCCATTGGTCCACGAGGTGCACGAGCTGTTCACGGACTTCCTGCCAGGGATGACGAAGCTGCTGCCGGATCCGGGGCGGGGCTCCACTATCGGGTGACGCCGCCAGTACAGGACACGGGGGAGACGTCCGGCCTACGATGATGTTCTCGACACCAGCCCATGGGAGGCACGTGATGTCCGCAGCAGCTGTCGAGCGACCGCACGAGGACCGGCCGCTGATCGCCGAGGCGAACCGCATCATGGACCGTCTTCCGGGCCGCCGCGTCGAGATCATCGGAGGCCAGATCTTCGTGACGCCCTCTCCTGACGTCGCTCACGCGCGGGCGCTCAAGAAGGTGACTCGCCCATTCGAATCAGCAGGTCTCGATGAGGGTGAGACCGAGGTACTCCAAGGCATCGGCATCTGGCTGCCGGGCGGTCCCGAGGATTACGCGATCCCCGACTTCTGCCTCGTCGAAGCCGACATCGACAAGCACCTCATCGAGAACAACGCCTACGACCCCGTGGCGTTCCGCCTCATCCTCGAAGTCACCTCCAGCAACTGGAGGACCGACCTCCGTGCGAAGGTCACCGCCTACGCCGAAGCTAAGGTCCCCGTCTACGTCATCGTCGACCGCGAACACCAACGCCTCCACGTCCTCACCGACCCCGCCGGAGACACGTACGCAACCCATCGCGTGCACGCCCCCGGCGAAATCGTCATCCTGCCCCGCTCCATCGGCGCCGAGGTCACTCTGGACGTCAACGAGATCCTCAAGGCCGGGCAGCCGAAGGCTAATTGACGGCGTCCACCTCCCCCTCCGTCAACTCCAGGTCGTGCACCAGCGGTTCGTCGGTCACGATGACGTGCCGGGCGCGGGCGCCGTACGACGAGGCCGTCGCCGACAGCAGATACGTGCCCGGAGCCGGGACCGAGACGATGTACGAGCCGTCCGCCAGTGAGGTCACCCGGTCCAGTTGACGCCCGCCCTTGCTGAGCAGGGTGAGGACCGCCCCGTCGACCGGCGCGCCCTCCGCGTCGCGGACGAAGCCGTGGACGACCGTCGGTCCTCCCGCCGAAGCCCGCGGCAGCGGCTCCGCCTCCTCAGCCGGCTCCACCGCCAGGTGCGGCAACCGCTTCTCCAGACCCGCCGGCAGCCACCAGTTGGACTTGCCCAGCAGATGCATCGCGGCCGGCACCAGTGCCGTACGGAGAATGAACGCGTCCAGCGCGACCGCCGCCGCGAGGCCCACGCCCGCCATCGCCGCCCCCGAGTCACCGCTGAGGACGAAGGCGAGGAAGACACAGACCATGATCAGGGCGGCGGAGTTGATGACACGGCTGGTCTCCGCGAGGCCGACCCGGACCGCCCGCGCGTTGTCCTTCGTGTGCACCCACTCCTCGTGCATCCGGCTCACCAGGAACACCTGGTAGTCCATCGAGAGGCCGAAGAGCAGGGAGAGCATGATGACGGGCAGGAAGGCGTTGATCGGGCCCTCCTTGCCGAGGCCCAGCAGGCTCAGACCCCAGCCCCACTGGAAGATCGCGACGAGGACGCCGAAGGACGCGGCGGCCGCGATCAGGTTCATCAGGGCGGCGGTCAGGGGCACCACCAGGGAGCGGAAGGCGACCATCAGGAGCAGGAAGCCCAGGCCGATGATGGTGGCGATGAAGAGCGGCAGCCGGTCACCCGTGACGGTCGAGAAGTCCTTGGAGATCGCCGTCACACCGCCGACATGCGCCTGCGCCCCCGCTTCCGGGATCACCTTCTCCCGCAGGGTGTCGATGAGCTGGTCCGTCTTCTCGGACTGCGGTGACGTGGTCGGTACGACCTGGATCACCGTGACGCCCTGCGCGGGCGGCAGCGCCGCGACCTGGGCGACGCCGTCGGTCGCGCGGATGCCCTGCACCAGCTTGTTCGTGTCGCCGCTGGTGGAGACCACCTGGAGCGGGCCGTTGAAGCCGGGGCCGAAGCCCTCCGCCAGGAGGTCGTACGCCTTCCTCGTCGTCGTCGACGCGTCGTCGTTGCCCTGGTCGGTCGCGCCGAGCCGCAGCGACAGCACCGGGATCGCGAGGATCGCCATGACGACGAGGGCCATCACGGCGATCGAGCGCGGGCGCTTCTGGACGCTCGCCGACCAGCGTGCCGCGAAGCCGCTGGCCCGCTCCGGCTCGGGGCCTTCGGCGGCCAGCTTGCGCCGCTGGCGGCGGCTGAGCACCCGGGAGCCGAGGAGACCGAGCAGCGCGGGCAGCAGCGTGACCGCCGCGAGCACGCTGAACACGACGGTGAGCGAGGTGCCGATGACCACGCCGTCCAGGAAGCGCAGGTTGGTCACGAGCATGCCGGCGAGCGCGATGCACACCGTGCCGCCCGCGAACAGCACCGCGCGCCCGGAGGTGTTGAGGGCGGTGACCGCCGACTCCTCCGGGTCCATGCCGCGCAGGATGCCGCGCCGGTGCCGGGTGACGATGAACAGCGCGTAGTCGATGCCGACACCGAGGCCGATCAGCGTGGCGAGCAGCGGGGCCAGGTCCGGTATGGACGTGACATGGCTGAGCAGCTGGGTGGAGAACAGGCCCGTGCCCACCCCGAAGATCGCGATGCCGATCGGGAGCAGCATCGCGAAGAGCGAGCCGAAGGCGAGGAAGAGGACGACCGCCGCGGCCAGGATGCCGATCATCTCGGCGAGTCCGGTGGGCGGTTCCTGCACCCGCTGGATCGCCTGACCGCCCAACTCGACGTGCAGACCGCCACGTCCGGCGCCCTGCGCGGTGTCGACCACGTCTTGCACCAGCTGCTTGGGCACCGCGTTCGCCTGCTTGGCGAAGGTGATCTGGGCGTATGCGATCTTGCCGTTGGCGCTGATCTGCGCCGCGCCCCGGTCGCCCGCGTACGGGCTGGTGACGCCGCCGACCCCCGCCATCTTGCCGATCTTCTCCAGCGCGGGCTGGATCCGGGACTGTACGGACTGGTCCCGAACGGTTCCCGTGTCGACCTTCCACACCACCGTGTCGGTGTCGCCCGCGCGCTCCGGGAAGGCCTTCTCCATCTGGTCGTACGCGCGCTTGGAGTCCGTGTTCGGAAGGGAGAAGACGTTCGCGTAATCCGTGCCCGCGGTCGAGGCCGCGGCCCCGAGCCCGAGCAGTGCCCCCACCCACAGCAACAGGACCACCAGCCGGTGCCGATAGCACCACCGTGCCAATGTCGCCACGCTCAACGCTCCTTAGTCGACCGGTCATCCGGTCGTTCGGTTGTCGGTTGGTCCCCCAGGTCCTGGAACCAACCATCGACCGGCGCGCTCGAGCGACGACACAGACCGTCCATGACTCTCAAGGAACTCCAAAGGGGGAGCCGCCCCCTGGCGTGACCCGCGCGCGGATACTGGGGGCATGACCGCTCACGAGGGGGCCACCGTACTCGTCGTCGAGGACGAGCCGAGCATCGCGGACGTCCTCGCCATCGCCCTGCGCTACCACCGCTTCGAGGTGATGACCGCGGGCACCGTCCGCCAGGCGCTCACGCTCGCCGAACGCACCCGCCCCGACGCGGCGCTGCTCGACGTGATGCTGCCGGACGGCGACGGGCGGGCGCTGGGCCGTGAACTGCGCCTGCGCCGGCCCGACCTGGCGATCGTCTTCCTCACCGCGCGGGACGCGCCCGCCGAGATCGTCGGCGCGCTCGGTTTCGGCGACGACTACATCACCAAGCCGTTCAACATCGACGAGGTCGTCGCCCGGATCACGGCCGTACTGCGCCGCACACGCCCCGACGACGTCCTTCCGCAGCGCCCGCCCCTTCGCTACGGCGAACTCGAACTGGACGAGACGACGTACTCCGTACACCGCGGGGACCGTACGGTGGAGCTCACCCCCACCGAGTACGCCCTGCTGCGCTTCCTCGTCCGCAACGGCGGCCGGATCGTGCCCAAGGAACAACTCCTGCGGCACGTCTGGCAGTACGAACACTCCGCCGAGTCGACCGTCGTCGAGACGTACATCAGCTATCTGCGCCGCAAACTCGAACCCCTCGGCCCACCGGTGATCCAGACCCGCCGGGGCGTCGGATACGGCCTCGCATGACCCCGGCGTCCCCGGACCCGGGAGTCGTCGCGGCGCATACGGAGCCCGCCCCCCGCACGGAACCCGCAACCCGGACCGAGCTCGCCCTCTGTGCGGGGATTCCCGCGTACGTGAGTGTGCGGCGCCCCCGGCGGCACCACGGGGTCCACTCGCTGCGCGGCAAGCTGACGCTCGCGAACGTGGCGTTGCTGGCGCTGGGCATCATCGTGGCGACAGCCGTCAGTCTGATGGGCATGCGGCACTATCTGCTCGACCAGGTCGACACGGAACTGTCCAAGACGCGGGAGTCGCTGACCGGTTCGCGGCTCACCCTCCACCAGATCGACTCGCTCACCGCGCTCGCCTTCGTACGCGAGCGGATGGTCCCCGGCGCGGACCGGTCCGACAAGCCGGACTCGATCTTCGCGGCGGTGGACGGCCACGGGACCCCCCTCAGCGTCGGCGGTTTCAAGCCCACCGACATCCAGCGCGCGCTGGTCGCCGCGGTGGACGACCCGAGCGCCCTCGCGCGCGACCCCGCCCTGCACGACACCACCGTGCGCGGCGCCTCCTACCGGGTCACCGGGGCCCGGCTCGCCGACGGCACCTACGTGCTGCTCGCCGCCTCCACCGACGCTCTGCACAAGGGCATCGCCAAGGCCCTCAGGCTCGATCTGAGCGTCGGAACCACGCTGTTGTCGCTGCTCGCGGTGCTGACCATGATCAGCGTGAGCCGCCGGATGCGTCCGCTGGAGGACATGGTGGAGACCTCGTCCGCCATCGCCGAGGGAGACCTCACCCGGCGCGTGCCCTCCAGCCACCATCCGACCCAGGAGGTCGAACAACTGCGGCTCGCCCTCAACTCCATGCTCCACCAGGTGGAATCGGCGTACCGGACCCGCGAGCGCAGCGCGGCGCAGCTGCGCCGGTTCGTCGCGGACGCCTCGCACGAGCTGCGCACCCCGCTGTCGGCGATCCGCGGCTACCTCCAGTTGTACGAGAAGGGGATGCTGCGCGAGCCGGGTGAGCGCCGGCGGGCCTGGGACCGGATGAACGCCGAGGCCGACCGCATGGGACGCCTCGTGGACGAACTGCTCATCCTGGCCCGCCTCGACCAGAGCCCCGAGCTGCGTTTCAAGAACGTCGACCTGAGCCGTCTCGTACGGGACGCGGCCGAGGATCTGCGGGCCCAGCAGCCCGGGCGTCCGGTGACCGTGGGCGCCGACGGGACACTGCTGGTGCACGCCGACGAGTCGGGGCTGCGGCAGGTGCTGGGCAACCTCGTGGCCAACGTACGTACCCACACACCCGCCGACGTGCCGGTGCGGCTCGGTCTCGAACGGGAGGACGGGATCGTACGGCTGTGTGTCGCGGACCAGGGGCCCGGGCTGGCGGAGGAGGACGCGGCGCGCGTCTTCGACCGGTTCTTCCGGGCGGGCGGTGGTGCGGGCAGCGGGCTGGGGATGGCGATCGTGCAGGGAGTGGTGGCCGCTCACGGAGGTGACGTGGCGGTACGGACGGCGCCGGGAGCGGGGCTGGAGGTCACGGTGACGCTGCCGACGCGGTGAGCTGCTTTAACAAGCACAGTAAGGTGCTTGAACAAGCTCGGTGACTCGCTTGAACATAAGCAAACCCGGATGACTGAACACCGGCCGGTACGAACTCGTACCCAACAGATGAAGGCGGCCCCGACCTCAGCCTGGTCCGCCGCGCCACCACCGGGCTTCGCACGGAAGGACCGCCGGGTTGTCGTTCAACACGAGCTCTCGACAGCTGTCGAAAACGGACGAGGCGCCGGAGGACATGCCCTCGCAGGAGGTCACGTCCCTGGACGCCCCCGCTCCGAGGGACACGGTCCAGGTTGAAGCGCCGGAGACGAAGCCCCCGGAGACCGGCCCCCTGAAGGCGGAAACCCCGGAAGCGAAGATCCCGGAGGCAGAGCCCCCTGAGGCGGAGACTCCCGAGGTGAGCGCTCAAGAGGCGAAGACCCCCGAAGCGGACGCCGCCGAGGCGAAGACCCCCGAAGCGGATGCCGCCAAGGCCGAGACTCCCGAGGCGGATGCCGCCAAGGCGAAGACCCCTGAAGCGGATGCCGCCAAGGCCGAGACTCCCGAGGCGGATGCCGCCAAGGCGAAGACTCCTGAAGCGGACGCCGCCGAGGCCGAGACTCCCGAAGCGGACGCCGCCAAGGCGAAGACCCCCGAAGCGGACGCCGCCAAGGCGAAGACCCCCGAGGCGGATGCCGCGGAGGCCGGTGCTCCGGAGGTCGAAGTCCCGGGGCCGGACGCCACCACACCAGCCCCCGCCGCGTCCGATACCCCCGATACCCCCGCCGCCCCCCGCCAACGCTGGTGGCGGCGGCGTGGTGGGGGTGGGTGGCGGCAGAAGTACCCGGTCGCGGCCCGCGTTCTCGCGTGGACCACCACCGCCGTGGCCGTCGCTGTCGTGGCCGCCGCGCTGCTCATGCCGACCCAGGCGGACAAGTTCCGGCTGGCCGCTTTCGTGCGTCTCCCGGTGGAGGCGATCTTCGGCGCCGCCCTGCTGATCGTCCTGCCCCGCAAGCCGCGGATCGCGGTGGCGGTGCTCACCGGGCTCGGCCTGGGCGCCCTGACCGTCGTGAACTTCCTCGACATCGGTTTCAACGAATACCTCGGGCGAGGCTTCAACGTCGTCCTCGACTGGTCGCTCTTCAGCGATGCGCAGGGATACCTCCAGGACACGTTCGGCGAGGGTGGCGCGCTCGGCATCGCGGCCCTGGCCGTGACGCTCGTGATCGCCGTACTCGCCCTCACGACGATGTCGGTGATCCGACTGGGCAACCTGGCGGCCCGGAACACCGAGACGGCGACCCGCACGACGCTGGTGCTGGCCATCGCCTGGGTCACCTGCGCGGCGCTGGGCGTGCAGTACGCCGAGGGGGTGCCCATCGCTTCGGAGCACACCATGCAGGCCCTCCAGTTCAAGGCGGACCAGGTGCGGCAGACGCTGCGGGACGAGGCCGCGTTCCGCAAGATCGCGAAGAAGGACAACTTCGCCAACACGCCGCCCGACCAGCTGCTCACCGGGCTGCGCGGCAAGGACATGATGATCACCTTCATCGAGAGCTACGGCCGCAGCGCGATCGAGGACCCGGTCATGGCGCCGGGCGTCGACGCGACGCTCACCGCCGAGAACAAGAAGCTGACCGACGCCGGGTTCGCGGCGAAGAGCGGCTGGCTGACCTCGGCGACGTACGGCGGAAGCAGCTGGCTGGGTCACTCCACCTTCATGTCGGGCCTGTGGATCAGCAACCAGCAGCGCTACCGCACCGTCACCGCGGGCGACCGCCTGACTCTCCCCGGCGCGTTCAAGAAGACGGGCGCCTGGGACACGGTCGGCGTGATGCCTGGCATCCAGAAGGCCTGGCCGGAGCAGAAGTTCTACGGCATCGACAAGCTCTACGACTCCCACAAACTCGGCTACAAGGGACCGAAGTTCAGCTGGTCGACCATGCCCGACCAGTACGCGCTGACCGCGTTCGAGCGTCTGGTGCACAGCAAGAAGCACGACAAGCCGCTGATGTCGACGATCATCCTGACCTCCAGTCACCAGCCCTGGGCGCCGATCCCCAAGCTGGTCCCGCAGGACCAGGTCGGTGACGGCTCGATCTACAACGCGATCGAGAAGGCCGGCAAGAAGCCCGCGGACATCATCACCGACTCCACGAAGTCGAAGCAGGAGTACGGCAAGTCCATCCAGTACTCGGTGTCGAGCCTCATCAACTACCTGGTGAAGTACGGCAACAAGAACACCGTGCTGATATTCCTCGGCGACCACCAGCCCATCGCCCGGGTCAGCGGCAACCACGCCAGCCGTGATGTGCCGGTCTCGATCGTCGCCAAGGACCCGAAGGTCCTGGACAAGATCGCCGACTGGAACTGGGCGGACGGCCTGCAGCCGAAGCAGGACACCCCGGTCTGGAAGATGAACGCCTTCCGCGACCGCTTCCTGACGGCGTACGGCTCGACCCCGGCGCCGTGATTCAGGGCGCCGGGGCCGCCACGAGGGCCCACACGGTCTTGCCGTAGCGGCCCCGGCTCCACACGGCCCCACGCCACGGCGACGCCCTCCACGAGGTGGAGGCCCCGGCCGGTCTCCTCCCCCACGGAGACCGGCCGCAGCCGTGGTGCGGCGAGACCCTCGTCGGAGACCTCCACGAAGCAGGAGCCGTCGGCGAGGGCGGTCACCGCGACCTCGAACTCCCCTTCACCAAGGGGTCCGTGGCGTACGGCGTTGGCCACGAGCTCGGAGACGATCAGGACGACGTCCGCGAGCGCCGGGTCGTCGGGGCCGTGGCCCCAGTCCCGCAGATGGTCGCGCACCCGGCGCCGGGCGAGTCCGACGGACGCCGTATGCCGGGGCAGCCGGAACGCGTGGCGCCTCAACAGGTCAGCTCCTCACCCCGCACACATCCCCGGCACACAGTGCGCACATGGTGCTGCGTCGGGCGAGAGCGCTGTGTCACCGGAGTGGGGGGCCACCCCGCGAGATCACGTCACATGTCATATCCAGCTCAGCCGCCAGAGGCGGAAGACACCGGTTCCGTCCGACAGATACTGGCCGCCTCCGACGTCCTCACTGCTGAGTACATACTCCTTGCGCTGCCACAGGGGAATCAGGGGAACATCGCGGGCCACGATTCCCTGCAGCGCCTGGAAGTCGTCCGCCGTACGGCTGCGGTCCTCGTAGTGCTGACTGTCCTGAATCAGCCGGTCCACGTCCTTGTCGCTGTACCCGTTCTTCATGCTGTTGCCGGTGCCGACGAGCGGGGTGCTGAAGGTGTCCGGGTCCGGGAAGTCGGCGACCCAGCCGACCGCCCAGGCGTCCAACTGGCCCTCGGCGTACCGCTTCTGGAAGTCGGTCCACTCGTAGCCCTTGATGTCCACCTTGAACAGGCCGCTCGCCTCCAGCTGCCGCTTGAGCTCGGTGGCCTCCTCACCCGCGGCGCCCCGTCCCTCGGCGTACCCGTAGGTGAAGCGCACCGGCAGCGACACCCCGGCCTCGGTCAGCAGGGCCTTCGCCTTCTTCGCGTCGGGCTTGGGGTAGGCGTCGAAGAACGACGTCGAGTGCCCCGTGATGCCCGCCGGGATCAGCCCGTACAGCGCGTCGGTCGTCCCCTTGTACGTCTGGCTGACCAGTTCCTCGCGGTTGATCAGCGCGGCGACGGCCTGCCGTACGAGGCGGTTGTGCAGGGGCGAGTTCGCGCGGACGTTGAGGACGAGGTTGCGGGTCTCGGCACTGTCGGACTCGGTGACGTGCTGGTTCGGGTCGCTCGGCGAGAGGGTGGCGAGCGTCGCAGGCGGCAGCTGGCGCGTCGCGACGTCGACCTGCTTCGCCTTCCAGGCGGTCTCCAGTGCCTTGGGGGTGGCGTAGTAGCGCAGCACGGTGGGCGTGCCGCTCCCCTCGACGGCGCCCTTGTAGTGCTTGTTGGGGGCGAGGACGGCCCGCTTGTCCTTCGTATACGTCTTCAGTACGTACAGTCCGGTGCCGTCGGCGCCCGCGTCCTTGCGCAGGGCGCGCTTCGGGTAGCGGGTGTGGTCGACGATCGACCCGGCCCCGGTGGCCACCTTGAAGGGAAAGGTGGCGTCCGGCGAGGACAGGTGGAAGGTGACCTTGAGGCCCTTGGCGTCGACCGAGCCGAGGGTGGAGAGCAGGGACGCGGGCCCCACCTCGGAGTTGATGGCCTTGACCCGGTCGAAGGAGAACTTCACGTCCTCGGCGGTCACCTTGCTCCCGCTCGGGAAGGTCAGGTCGTCGCGCAGGGTACAGGCATAGGTCCGCAGTCCCGTGCCCACGAACCCGCAGCTCTTCGCCGCGTCCGGCACGGGGGCTGCGCCACCGGGCTCGAACGTCAACAGCGACTGGAACACATTGCTGAACAGGGCCCAGGAGCCGGCGTCGTACGCGCCCGCCGGGTCGAGTGACGTGACGGCGTCCGTCGTCCCGACCGTGATGGTCCTGTTGTCGTTCTCCTTCGACGGCAGTAACTGCCAGCCGCCCACGCCCACGGCCGCCAGTACCACCAGCACCGCGAGAATTCGTATGCGAACCGATCGCATCGGCGCCCCTCCCCAGGCCACGCCCCGTGTCACTCCCCAGTGACGCGGATCACCCAACCACAGGTGTTTCGTCTGAGGGAAGAGGTGTCCGAAGAATCAAACGGGGTATTGGGAAAGGCCGTTTCGCCCCTGTTTCACAGCCGGTTCTCAGGTTCGCTTTCTCGGGCGCTTTTCTCAGGCGCTTTTCTCAGGCTCGCGCCATCAGGCTTGCAGGGACGCCAGTTCCACGACGGTGATGTCCGACGGCGCGCCCACCCTGGTCGGCGGCCCCCACGCACCCGCGCCCCGGGAGACGTACAGCTGCGTGTCGCCGTACCGCTCCAGGCCCGCGACCGTGGGATTGGCCAGTTCCGCGATGTAGTTGCCCGGCCAGAGCTGTCCGCCGTGGGTGTGCCCGGAGAGCTGGAGGTCGACACCGTGCTTGACGGCGTCGTGGATCTGGACCGGCTGGTGGGCGAGCAGCACCACGGCCCGCGCGGTGTCCCGGTCCCCCAGCGCCCTCTCGAAGTCGGGCCCGTGCCCCTCGCTCTCCCCCGCGACGTCATTGACGCCCGCGAGATCGAATCCGGCCATTTCCGTCCGGGCGTTCTCGAGCGGGTGCAGACCCAGTTCCCGTACTTCCCGGACCCATTGCGCGGCGCCTGAGTAGTACTCGTGGTTGCCCGTGACGAAGTACGAGCCGTGCCGTGCCCGCAGCCGCGCGAGGGGCGCCGCGGCGGGTCCGAGGTCCTTCACACTCCCGTCGACGAGGTCCCCGACCACCGCGATCAGGTCGGGCTGTGTCGAGTTGATCGTGTCGACGACTCGCTGACAGAAGTCCCGCCCGAGGGTGGGCCCGAGGTGGATGTCACTGACGACGGCGATCCGGTACCCATGAGCGGACCGGGGCAGTCTGGCCAGCGGCACGGTGACCCGCTTCACCCGGGGCCCGCGCAGAACCCCGTACGTCCCGTATCCCACGGTTCCCACGGCGACGGCCGCGGCCGCCCCGCCGACGGCACGCGCGACGAAGAGCCGCCGCGAGGGGGTGGTGACGGACCGCTGCGGTTCGGCAGGCGGGGGCTCCTGGGGGGCCGCTCCCGTCGGCACCGACTCCATGTGCGGCACCGACTCCGTCTGCGGCACGGGTGCCGGGTTCGGTACGGCCGCGGAGGGTGCCGCGCGCCGCTCCACGACCCGGCGCAGCAGCGGTCGTACGACCTCCCCCGCCACCGCCCCCAGCAGCAGATAGATGGACAGCGCCATCCACAGGAACCCGGGCCAGGCCAGCACCCGCTGGAGCCAGAAGGGCGCACCGGCGCGCTCCGCGGCGACCGCGGCGATCATCAGCACCGGCCCGGCGACGAAGACCACCGTGCCCGCGCGCCGGGCGAGCCCCGGACCGGACGTCGTGTCGCGCACCAAGCGGCGCCACACGTACCAGTACAGCCCCGCGACCGCGGCGAGGGCGAGCAGTCCCACCAGTACGAAGACGATGACCAAGACGCCGTATCCCCCGTCGCGTGCCGTTTTGTTCGCTCGCCCCCCGTTCGTCCCCTGTTGTTATGACGTCTGGCGCAATGCGCGCAGTCCGCGGAACCCGATGCCTCCGACGACCGTCCCCAAGACAAAGGAGACGACCGCGAGCGTCAGGTGCACCCAGAAGTACGCCGTCGGATCCCCCGCGTCGTTGAACGCGAGTCCGCTGCCGTCCTTCCACAAATTCTTGACGAAAGTGACCCAGATGATCCAGCTCCACACTCCGAAAGCGAGCAGGAACCAGGAGACGGGGCGGCTGAGCTTCATGGGTCCAGTATCGCCGCCGCCGGCCGGGACCCGGCGCCGGGGTGGCCGGGACCTGGGGACTCCAGGTTCCGGTGATGGGACTTCCCGGCCCGCGCCCTGTACTTTCTCGACCGTGCCCGTCACCAAAAAGACCATCCGGCGATCGATGCTGGTCACTTCCGCCACCCTGTTGTCTCTTTCGCTGACGACGACCGTCCCCGTCTTCGCAGCCGACAAGCCGTCGCCGTCACCGACGGCGAGCCCGAGCGCGACTCCCCCGGCGAACATGTCGACGGTGGGCGGAGCCCGGCTGGGACAGGCCGGGACCCAGGTGAATCTCGGCGCGAGCGCCCCGGTGCTGCCCAAGGGTGTGACCGCGCGCTCCTGGATCGTCACCGACGCCGAGTCGGGCGACGTGCTGGCCGCCCACAACGCGCACTGGCGGCTGCCCCCGGCGAGCACGCTGAAGATGCTCTTCGCCGACACCGTGCTGCCGAAGTTCCCCAAGACCGAGCAGCACAAGGTCGCTGTCACCGACCTCTCGGGCATCGGCGCGGGCTCCAGCATGGTGGGGATAAAGGAGGAGGAGACGTACACCGTGCACGATCTGTGGCTCGGTGTCTTCCTGCGCTCCGGCAACGACGCCGTGCACGTGCTGTCGGCGATGAACGGCGGTGTCGAGCAGACGGTCAAGGACATGCAGGCGCACGCCGAGGACCTGCAGGCCCTCGACACGCACGTGGTCAGCCCGGACGGCTACGACCAGCCGGGCCAGGTGTCGTCGGCGTACGACCTGACACTGTTCGCCCGTTCCGGGCTGCAGAAGAAGGACTTCCGGGAGTACTGCTCGACGGTGCGGGCGAAGTTCCCGGGCGAGACGAAGAAGGACGACAAGGGGAAGACGACCCGCGAGTCCTTCGAGATCCAGAACACCAACCGGCTGCTGACCGGCGACACCGACGTCTCCACGTACCAGGGCATCGCGGGGGTGAAGAACGGCAACACCACCAACGCGGGCGCCACCTTCACCGGTGTCGCCGAGCGGAACGGCAAGGTGCTGCTGGTCACCGTGATGAACCCCGAGAAGGACGAGCACAACGAGGTCTACAAGGAGGCCGCGCAGCTGCTCGACTGGGGCTTCAGCGCGACAGGCAAGGTCACGCCGGTGGGCGAGCTGGTGCCGCCGAAGGGCATCGACACCGGTGCGCAGACGGGTGCGACCGCGTCCGCCGGATCCAACACGCCGGTGTCGACCGGGGACCAGGGGGCCAAGTCCTCATCGAAGCCGGTGGCCGCCTCCGCGGCGGCGAAGGACGGCTCCAGCGGGATCGGAATCGCCCTGGCCATCACGGGCGGCCTCCTCGTCCTGGTCGCCGGCGCCGTCTTCCTCGTCAACCGCCGCTGGCCCCTCCCCGACCTGATGCGCCGCCGCCACTGACCTCCCCGAAGTCCCCGGGCTCCGCGGGCTCGTCGGGCTCGTCGTCGCGTTGCTTCGGGCCGGAGTCGGCATGTCCCGTGGCCGTCCAGGAGGCGCAGAACAGGACCAGTTTCGAGGTGAAGTTGATCCACAGCAGCAGCGCTACGGGCACACCGAAGGCGCCGTACATGCTCTTCGACGCCACGCCTCGCATATAGCTGCTGAGCAGCAGCTTGAGCAGTTCGAAGCCGACGGCGCCCATCAGCGCGGCGACGACGAGCCGGTGGCGCGGCGGCTCGACGCCCGGCAGCAGGGTCAGGACGTACAGGAGCACAAGGAAGTCGGTGAGTACGGCGACGGCGAACGCGGCGGACTGCAGCAGCACGCTCCCCCAGTCGTGTTCGCCGATGCCGAGCTGCCGGGCCGTCAAGCCGACCAGCGAGGACGCGACGGTGGAGACGGCGATGGTGACGAGTACGGCACCGCCGAGTCCGACGAGGATCCCGGCGTCCAGGAGCTTGCGCAGGAGGGGGTTCTCCTCCCTGTCGGGCAGCTCCCAGACCGCGCGCAGACAGTCCCGCATGGAGCCGACCCAGCCGATGCCGGTGAACAGCAGGACGGCGCCCGCGATGAGCCCGATGGTGCCGGCGTTCTGGACCAGCCCGTTGATGTCGAGCTGGTCGGAGATGCCCGGCACCTGATCGGCGATCTTGTCCTGGAGCTCCTTCTGCCGCTGGCTGGTGAGGGTGGCGGCGGCGATCGCGGCGCCGACGGTCAGCAGCGGGAAGAGCGCCACGAAGCTGATGAAGGTCATCGCGGCGGCGAGCCGCGTCCACTTCACCCGGTCCAGACGCTCGTACGACCGCCACCCGTGCGTGGCCGTCAGGCGGGCGACCAACGGCCCCACGCCCGGAAGCTTCTTCAGCCAGTCCATGATCCGACTCTGCCCTCACCTCGGAAGACCAATGTCCGGGTACCCCAAAAACGCAGGACCGTGGCGAGTGCCATACCGATCCCCGCGCCGGAGACCGTGTCGGCGCGCCGCGAGGTGAGCCCGAGGCCATAGTGGCTGACGGCGACGCACAGGAGCTGGACGAGGGCGCCCGCGAGGTTCACAGCGAGGAAGGCGGCGTAGCGGCGGGGCCCCCGCACGGGGTGGCGCCGGTAGGTACCGAGCGCGTTGCCGGTGTAGGCGACCGAGCAGCCCGCCACGAACGACAGCGCCTTGGCGGTGAGCGGGTCGAGGCCCACCGGGCCGCGCAGCCAGAGGAAGAGTCCGAGGTCGGCGGCGTAGGCGAGGACACCGACGGTGGCGAAGCCCAGGAGCTCCTGGGTCAGGGGCCGCTGGGCGAGGCTCACCAGTTCACGACCGCGAGCCCGTACATCGCGAGCCACACCAGTCCGATCAGGGCGAGCGCGCGGTCGCGCAGGACCACGTCCTCGGGCTCGCCCGCCGCGCCCCGGTCGGCGAAGACGGCGTAGCGCAGGACGGCCAGGATGAAGGCGACCATGGACAGTTGGCGCCAGGGCAGCACCCCGGCGCTGGGCACGCCGTCCTCCTCCAGGGCCCACAGGCAGTAGCCGAGGACGGCGACCCCGGCGGCCAGCTGCCAGACGAAGCGCAGATAGCCGGTGGTGTACTCGGTGAGCAGCGCGCGGGTGGCACCGGCGTTCCCGGCCAGCTGGAGGGCTTCGGAGTACCGTTTCGCCGCCACCATGAAGAGCGCCCCGAAGCCCGTGGTGATCAGGAACCAGCGGGAGAGCGGGATGCCGAGGGCGAGCCCGCCGATCATCGCCCGCATCAGGAACCCGGTCGTCACGATGGCGAGGTCGACGACCAGGACGTGCTTGAGGCTGACGCAGTAGGCCAGTTGCATGCCGAGGTAGGCGGTCAGCAGTGCCGCGGTGACCGGGGAGGACAGCAGTGCGGCGGCGGTCGGGGCGAGGACGGCGAGGACGCCTCCCGCGGCGTACGCGAGAGGGACGGGGACCTGGCCCGCGGCGACCGGACGGTGGCGCTTGACCGGGTGGGCGCGGTCGGCTTCGGCGTCCCTGGCGTCGTTGATCAGGTAGACGGCGGCGGCGCAGGCCGTGAACAGGACGAAGACGAGCGCGAGTTGGATCACGGCATGCCGGGAGAAGAGCTGGCCCGCCGCCGCCGGGGCGGCCACGACCAGCAGGTTCTTCACCCACTGGCGGGGACGGGTGGTCCTGAGGAGACCCCGGGCGAGGCCGGTGAGGGTCCGCACGGGAACCGGGGCGGTCGGCGTGGGGTCCAGGAGCACCGTGCGTTCAGCCATGGCCGGCCTCGATCCAGCGGGCGCCCAGACGGGCCGTCAGGGCGCCCAGGGCGGCGCCCGCGAGCACGTCCGAGGGGTAGTGGACGCCGGCCACCAGCCGGGAGAGGCACATCGCGGCGGCGAGCGGCGGCAGCGGGCGGACTCCGAGCGCGCCGAAGGCGACCGCCGCGGCCGTCGCGGAGGCCGCGTGGGAGCTGGGGAACGAGTGACGTCCGGCCGTGCGCACCAGCGGGACGACGTGCGCGGGGCGTGGACGGCGCACGATCCGCTTCACGCCCATGCTGGCGAGGTGCGCGGTGGCGGTGAGCGCCGTGCCGCGCAGCCACGCGCCGCGCCGCCCGTGGTCGACCACCACGCCCGTGAGCCCGGCCGCGAGCCACAGCACGCCGTGCTCCCCGCTCCAGGACAGGGCGCGTGCGACGGCCGCCACGCGTGGATCCGTGCCGCGCTCGCGGAGGGCCGACAGCAGCCGACGGTCCATGCCGTCCCACCGTCGGCGGTCCATGTCGTCAAGGTCGTCCATGTGATCTCACTCTTCTAGGGAGTGGCCACAGAATTACGGAAATCTTGTACGACATCCCATTAATCACCCATTTCGGTGAGGAGCCGCGAAGACGGGAGAGGTGAGGGCTTTATGCGCCTTTTTCGCCGATACGGTCACGGTCATGCCTGCCGACACCGCCTCCGACCCGGCCGGATCCGCCTCCGACCCGGCCGAACCCGTCTCCGTCACGGGCTGGGGCCGCACCGCCCCGACCACCGCCCGTCTGGTCCGCCCGCGCACCTACGAGGAAGCGGCGGCCGCCGTCCGCGCCTGCGGGGTCCGCGGAGGCATCGCCCGGGGCCTGGGCCGGGCGTACGGGGACGCGGCGCAGAACGCGGGCGGGGCCGTGCTCGACATGACCGGCCTCGACCGCGTCCACGCGATCGACGTCGACGGCGGGACCGTGCTCTGCGACGCGGGCGTGAGCCTGCACCGGCTGATGGAAGTCCTGCTCCCGCTCGGCTGGTTCGTGCCGGTCACGCCCGGGACCCGCTATGTGACCGTCGGCGGCGCGATCGGCGCGGACGTCCACGGCAAGAACCACCACGTGTCCGGCTCGTTCGCCCGCCACGTCCTCTCCTTCGAACTGCTGACCGCGGACGGCGCGATCCGCACGGTGGGCCGGGACACCCCCCTCTTCGACGCCACCGCGGGCGGCATGGGCCTGACCGGGGTGATCCTCACGGCGACCCTCCGGCTCCAGCCCGTCGCGACCTCGCTGATGTCCGTCGACACCGAACGCGCGGTAGACCTGGACGACCTGATGGCCCGTCTCACCGCCACGGACCACCGTTACCGGTACTCGGTCGCCTGGATCGACCTGCTCGCGCGCGGCCGCTCGACGGGACGCTCGGTGCTCACCCGCGGGGAACACGCCCCCCTGGACGCGCTCCCCGCACGCGCGCGCCGGCGCCCGCTGGCGTTCCGCCCACCGCGGTTCCCGTCCGCGCCCGCCTTCGTACCGGAGGGGCTGCTCGGCCGCGGAACGGTGGGCCTCTTCAATGAGCTCTGGTACCGGAAGGCGCCCCGCGCGCGTGCCGGTGAGCTACAGCGGATCTCGGCCTTCTTCCACCCGCTCGACGGGGTGCCGCACTGGAACCGGGTCTACGGGCGCGGCGGCTTCGTGCAGTACCAGTTCGTCGTCAGGCACGGATGCGAGGAGGCCCTGCGGCACATCGTGCGGCGCATCGCCGAACGCCGGTGCCCGTCCTTCCTCGCCGTCCTGAAGCGTTTCGGTGAGGGCGATCCGGGCTGGCTCTCCTTCCCGATGCCGGGCTGGACCCTCGCCCTGGACATCCCCGCGAACCTGCCGGGCCTCGGTGCCTTCCTCGACGAGTTGGACGAGCAGGTCGCCGGAGCGGGCGGACGCGTGTACCTGGCGAAGGACGCGCGGCTGCGGCCCGAACTGCTGGCCTGCATGTATCCACGGCTGACCGAATTCCGGCAGCTGCGGGCCGAGTTGGACCCGCGCGGCGTGTTCACCTCCGACCTGTCCCGCCGCCTCGACCTCTAGAACCGTTCAACCGTCCCGCCGCCTCGACCTCTAGAACCGTTCAACCGTCCCGCCGCTCGACCTCTAGAACCGTCCCGCCTCCTCACCCCTCTAGGAGTTGTCATGAAGGACGCCTTCGGAGCCCCGCAGTCCCTGCTGATCCTCGGCGGCACGTCCGAGATCGCGCTGGCCACGGCGCGCCGTCTGATCGCCCGGCGCACGCGCACGGTGTGGCTCGCCGGACGGCCCTCGCCGTCCCTGGAGCGGGACGCCGAGCACCTGCGCGGACTGGGCGCGGACGTCCGTACCCTCGCCTTCGACGCGCTCGACCCCGAGTCCCACGAGACGGTCCTCGGCAAGGTCTTCGCCGAGGGCGACCTCGACATGGTGCTGCTCGCCTTCGGGGTCCTCGGCGACCAGGCCCGGGACGAGCGGGAGCCGGTGGCCGCCGCCCGGATCGCGCAGACCAACTACACGGGCGCGGTGTCGGCCCTGCTGGTGTGCGCGCGGGCCCTCCAGACGCAGGGGCACGGCTCCCTCGTGGTGCTCTCCTCGGTCGCGGGCGAGCGCGCCCGCCGCTCCAACTTCATCTACGGGTCGAGCAAGGCGGGCCTGGACGCCTTCACCCAGGGGCTGGGCGACGCGCTGCACGGCACCGGCGTCCACGTGATGGTCGTACGCCCGGGGTTCGTCCGTACGAAGATGACCGCGGGGCGCGCGGAAGGACCCATGGCCACCACACCGGAGGCGGTCGCGACGGCCATCGAGGTGGGGCTGCGACGGCGCTCGGAGACGGTGTGGGTGCCGGGGGCGCTGCGGCTGGTGATGGCGGCGCTGCGGCACGTACCGCGAGCGCTGTTCCGCCGCCTGCCGATCTAGACCGACCGCGGCTAGTGCCGCAACAGGCAACGTTCGCCCCGTCGCGACGCCCGGCACGCACTCTCGCCGCACCGGCCGAAAGCCCAAGTACGTCCAGTACGAGG
>NZ_JBEYFS010000106.1:0-38661 GCF_040634475.1 Streptomyces sp. NPDC007095 | reverse complement strand
CCGCGAGGCGGCTGCCGTCCAGGCCCTTGGACGCGCCCTGCTCCACGACCCACTGGGCGACGGCCCAGTTCTGCTCGATGGCGACCGGGTAGCGGACCTCGGGCGAGAGGTCGTACTCGGGGAAGACGACCGCGGCGTTCGCGCCGACGGCGAGTTCGCGGACCAGGCGGTCGTGGGTGTGGGCGTTGCCGAACACCCAGCCGGCGCCGTGGATGTAGATGATGACCGGCAGGGTGCCCGTGGCGCCGGCCGGCTTGACGATGCGCGCCCGGACGCTGCCCGTGGGGCCGCCCGAGACGGTGATCCACTCCTCGTCGATGTCCGGCTTCTCGATCTCGCCGGACTGCACCTCGTCGACCGCCTTGCGGCCGTCCGCCGGGGCGAGGTCGAACAGGTACGGCGGATTGGCGGTCGCCTCGGCGAACGCGGCTGCCGCGGGCTCCAGCACCGGCTGAACCGGTGTGACGGCGTCGGACATGTGAATCTCCCGAGTTCATGTGGTGCGCCGGTCTCTCCGGCGAGGTGAGGCGACTCCGGGGCAGGCACGGAGATCTGCGGAGTCGTCGATCGCCACGCTAAAGCCGCGCAGGCGGAGGAGATTGTCCACGAGTGCACCGGATTTGACCCGGCAGTGCACGGAGAGGCAGTGCACGGGGAGGCAGTGCACTGTCGGAACGCATCCAGTGCACTGCCGGGATACACGGACGCTTTGGCTCGAAATAGCCTGCCGGTGAATCATTCGCGGGTCGCCGGGGTCTGGGCCTGTGCATCGCGCAGAAATCGCACCCGGAATTCGGATGGGTTCAGCTTGGGCGCGGCAATGCGCATCCCCGGTTCCCTCCCGCCCGCCGCTGTCGCCCACTTGGAAGTCGATCCGATGAAATCGACGCCGTTCATCCCGCAGGAGGTTGTCGAAAGGTGTCCACGATGCCGGTCGGTGGGCTGATTCCCCGCGCCACCGACAACGCCGCGGACCTGGTCGTCCGCAACGCGAAGGTCCACACCGGAGACCCGGTCCGCCCACAGGCCGAGGCGATCGCCATCCGCGACGGTGTCATCACGGTCGTCGGCGACGACAACGACGTCGCCTCCCATGTCGGCCCGGACACGAAGGTGGTCGACGCCCTCGGCCGCCGGATGGTTCCTGGCCTCAACGACGCGCACCTGCATGTGATCCGAGGCGGGCTCAACTACGTACTGGAGTTGCGCTGGGACGGCGTCCCCACACTGCGCCAAGGCCTGGCGATGCTGCGTGAGCAAGCCGCCCGCACCCCCAAGGGGCAGTGGGTACGAGTGGTGGGCGGATGGTCGGCCGAGCAGTTCGCCGAACGGCGGCTGCCGAGCGTCACCGAGCTCAACGCCGTCGCGCCGGACACCCCGGTGTTCGTCCTGCACCTGTACCAGTCGGCGGTGCTCAACAGGGCGGCACTCAAGGCCGCCGGATTCACCCGGGACACCCCCGACCCCAAGGGCGGCCAGATCGTACGAGGCCGGGACGGTGAGCCGACAGGCATGCTGCTGGCCGCACCCAGCGCCCTCATCCTCTACTCGACCCTGGCCAAGGCTCCCGTGCTGGAGGGCGAGGACAAGAAGACCTCCACCCGTCACTTCCTACGGGAACTGAACAGGTTCGGACTCACGTCGGCGATCGACGCGGCCGGAGGGTTCCAGAACTTCCCGGACAACTACAGCACGGTGGTCGAACTGGCGAAGGCCGGTCAGCTGTCGCTGCGCATCGCCTACCATCTCTTCCCGCAGACCGCCGGTCAGGAGATCGACGATCTCACCCGCTGGATCGAAATGGCCCGCCCCGAAGACGGGGACGAATGGCTGCGCCTCAACGGCGCCGGCGAGAATCTCACCTGGGCGGCGGCGGATTTCGAGAACTTCGCCCAGCCGCGCCCGGAACACGCCGACTATGAGGCGGAATTCGAGAAGGCCGTACGTCTGCTCATGGAGAACGGCTGGGGTTTCCGGCTGCACGCCACCTATGACGAGACCATCCGCCGGGACCTGGCGGTGTTCGAGAAGCTCGCCGCGGAAGGGCTCTTCCCGGCCGGCAACCGATGGCTGTTCGACCATGCGGAGACCGTCTCCGCGGACAGCCTGGACCGCATCGCCGCCCTCGGCGGCGCCATGTCCGTGCAGAACCGGCTGTCCTTCCAGGGCGAGGCGTTCGTACGCCGCTACGGCCCCGGTGCCGCCGCGGACGCCCCACCGATCCGGGCCATGCTGGAGCGCGGCCTGACCGTCGGCGCCGGCACCGACGCCACCCGGGTCTCCACCTACAACCCGTGGGTCGCCCTGCACTGGCTGATCACCGGCCGCACCGTCGGAGACCTGGTCGTCCGCCCGCCGCACAACCGGGTCGACCGCCGGACCGCGCTGGCGATGTTCACCGAGGCGGGTGCCGCGCTGACCGGCGAGCAGAGCGTCAAGGGGGTCCTGCGCCCGGGCTTCCTCGGCGACCTCGCGGTCCTGTCCGAGGACTACTTCACCGTGCCCGAGCCGGACATCGCGCACATCGAGTCTCTGCTGACGGTCGTCGGTGGCCGGATCGTCTATGCCACCGCCGAGTACGAGGGCCTGGACGAGGAACTGCCTCCGGTCAGCCCCGAGTGGAGCCCCGTGGCGCACTTCGGCGGCTACCAGAGCACGCCCAGCACGGGCCTGTCGGGCACCCGCCAGGCCGAATTGCTCGGCCAGGCCGTCGCCGAGTCGGAGCAGCACCGCCAGTGGCGCGCGCGTCGCGGCCTCACCCCCGAAACCGCGAGCACGTTCTTCGACCCCTGCTTCTCCCTCTGATCTCCCGGGAGGGGCCCGGTCACGAGCCGCCCCTCCCGGGGCACCACCCCAACTCGCGTCGTCCACCGCGCGGTTGCTCTCACCAGCGGGCACCCGTCCGCGATCACCACACACATGGAAAGGCCCTCTCATGGTCAACATCTCCGATGTCACCGCGGCCCCCAGCCCCGACCTGCTGACCCCGGACAACTGCGCGGTGCTGTTCGTGGACCACCAGCCGCAGATGTTCTTCGGCACCGGCAGCGGCGACCGCACCGCGATCATCAACTCCACCGTCGGCCTGGCGAAGGCCGCCAAGGCGTTCGACGTGCCGGTCGTGCTGAGCACCGTGGCCGCCGAATCCTTCTCCGGACCGATCATGCCGCAGCTCGCCGACGTCTTCCCCGAACAGAAGATCATCGACCGCACCACGATGAACGCCTGGGAGGACGTCAACTTCGTCGAGGCCGTCAAGGCGACCGGCCGCAAGAAGCTCGTCATCGCCGGCCTGTGGACCGAGGTCTGCGTCGTCCTGCCCGCGCTCTCCGCCCTCGCGCAGGGCTACGAGGTCTACGTGGTCACCGACGCGTCCGGCGGCGTCAGCCCGCAGGCCCACGAACACGCCATCCAGCGCATGGTCCAGGGCGGCGCGGTCCCGGTGACCTGGGTGCAGGTGCTGCTTGAGCTCCAGCGCGACTGGGCCCGCGGCGAGACCTACATGTCGGTCATGGACGTGGTGAAGGAGCACGGCGGCACCTACGGCCTCGGAGTGGTCTACGCCCAGGCCGTGATCGGCGCCCACGCCGCCGGCTGATCCCCGCTCCTTCGCAGAGCAATCGCAGAGCAGTCAAGGACTGAGTCAGGAACAGGCAGGAAGAGATGAACGCTGGACTGCTGGTCCTCCGGCTGGTGGCGGGACTCCTCATCGCCGGCCACGGGGTTCAGAAGGTGAGTTTCCGGCTCGGAGGCCATGGCTTGGCGGGCGGAACCGAGGAGTTCCGCCACGACGGGTTCCGCGGCGGTCGGCTGACCGCGATCGTCGCGGGGGCCAGCCAGATCGGTGCCGGCCTGTTCCTGACCGCCGGACTGCTCACACCGCTGGCCGCGATGGCGGCCATGGGCGTGATGACGGTCGCGGGCACCGTGAAGTGGTCCAAGGGCCTGTGGGTGCAGAACGACGGCTACGAATACCCGCTGGTGCTAGTCGTCGTCTCCGCGGCGCTGGCTCTCACCGGACCCGGTCGGTGGTCCCTCGACCAGGCGCTGGGCGTCACGCCCTGGCCGCTGTGGGTCGTCCTCCCCGCGATCGTCGCAGGCCCGGTGAGCGGACTGCTCACCCGCCTCGTGTTGCACCGCCCGCCCGCCGCAACGGAAAGGAAGCAGTATGCACAGGCTGCTGAATGACGCGGTACGCACGCTCGCACCGCCCAGACAAGACCGTCACGGTCCGCTGCCTCCTCTGATGCTGGCCCTGACGGTGGTCACCGGCCTGGTCGACGCCGTGAGCTACCTGGGGCTCGGGCACGTCTTCGTCGCCAACATGACCGGCAACGTGGTGTTCCTGGGGTTCGCCCTGGTGGGCGCCGCGAACCTGTCCGTGCTCGCCTCCGTCGTCGCCCTGGCCGCGTTCCTCGTCGGCGCGCTCACCGGGGGCAGGCTCGGCACCCGGTTCGCGACCCACCGCGGAAACCTGCTGAAGACGGGCACCGCCGTGCAGACGGTTCTGGTCGCCGTCACCGTGGCTGCCGCCTCGGTCACCGACGGCCGGGTCACCACCGGTGTCCAGTACACGCTGATCGTGTTCCTCGGGCTCGGCATGGGCCTGCAGAACGCGGTCGCCCGGCGCCTCGGCGTCCCGGACCTCACCACGACCGTACTGACCCTGACCCTGACGGGGCTGGCCGCGGACTCCGCGCCGGCCGGTGGCGAGGCGCCACGCCCCGGCCGCCGGATCCTGTCCGTGCTCGCCATGTTCCTCGGCGCCTTCGTCGGAGCCCAGCTGGTTCTGCACGGCCACCTCGTGCTCACCCTGAGCCTGGCCCTGCTGCTCCTCGCGGTCATCTCCGTGACCACCCACCGCCTCTCGGCCGCCGACCCCGCCTGGACCCGGTCACCGTCCTGAGACAGACAGTGCGATCGAGCAGCAGAACACATCGCGCCCGAATGACTGTTGTCATGTTTCGTTTCTGAGGAGTTGTGCCGTGTCCGAATCCGGCAAGCCGACCGTCGTCCTCGTTCACGGCGCCTTCGCCGATGCTTCCAGCTACGCGCGGGTCATTCCCGAACTGCTCGCTGACGGCGTCGGTGTGGTCGCCCCCGCGCTGCCCAACCGCAGCCTCCTCGGTGACGCGGCCTACCTCGCCTCGGTCGTCCGGGCGATACCTGGGCCGGTCGTCCTGGTGGGTCATTCCTACGGCGGCGCCGTCATCACCGTCGCCGGTGCCGAGGACAACGTCAGGGCGCTGGTCTATCTGGCCGGCTTCGCCCTGGAGGAGGGCGAGAGCCTGAACGACATGCTGAGCCGGTCCTCGGACACCCGGCTCGCGAGCGCGCTCGTGCCATGGTCCTTCCCGGTCGAGGGCTCGGCCACCCCGGGCACCGAGCTGACCGTCGCGGTCGACAGGTTCCCTGCCCTGGTCGCCGCCGATGTCGACCCCGGCGTCGCCGCGGTGCTCGCGGTCTCCCAGCGCCCGGTGGCCGCCTCGGCCTTCTCCGGCAAGGCACCGGTCGCGGCCTGGAGAACGAAGCCCTCGTGGGGGATGGTCGCCGCAGCCGACCTCAATCCCGAGGTGGAGCGTTTCGGCTACGAGCGGGCCGGCACGACCATCGTCGAGGTCGACTCCTCGCACCTGGTGATGCTGGCGCAGCCCAAGCGGGTCGTGGAACTGATCCGCGAGGCGGTCCGGGCCATCGCCGAGGTCGGGTGAACCATGTCTGGGCTCGTCCCGCCGCACGGTCATCCTGAGGAGCTCGCCGCTCGCTCCGCGGCGCTCCAGTCGGCGCCGCCCCTCCCGGCGTCGCTCATGCGTGCCACCGGCTTTCTCTCCTTCTACGACCGGTTCGCCACCGCGCCCATGCTGGTGGTGTTCACCAGAGAGGAGGGTGTGTCTCTCAGCAGTGCCGTGCAACTGGTGACGGCCTACGTCATGCTGTACGCGCTGGGCCAGCCGGTGTGGGGGCTGCTCGGTGATCGTCTCGGTCGTCTGAAGGTCCTGCGGCTGGCTCTGGCCGGCACCCTGATCGGCAGCGTGGCCACCATCGCCGCCCCGGGGTTCGTCGCCCTGCTGGTGGTCCGAGCGGTGACCGGATTCTTCGTCGGGGCGCTGTTTCCCAGCATGCTGACCATCGTGGGCGACTCCTACACCGGTGCGGCCAGGGCCCGTGAGATCTCGAGCCTACAGACCTTCACCGCCCTGGGCACGACGGTCGCGACGTTGGCGGCGGGTGCGCTGGCCGTCTGGTTGGACTGGCGTGTCGTGTTCGGCATGACCGCGGTCGGGGCCGGGACTTTCCTGGTGCTCCTGCGGCGTGTGAAGGTGCCGCCCGCCGCGGGGGTACGGCACGACGTACGGAGCGCCTTCACCGCCTGGCCCGTCTGGATGTACCTGCTCGGGCTGTTGGAGGGCGGGATCCTGCTCGGCATCCTCACCTACATCGTCCCTGCCCTGGAGCGGGACGGCTTGTCCACTGCCGTGGCGGGCGCCGTCGGCGCCACGTACGGGGCCGGGATCATCGGGGGCGCCTACCTGGCGAAGCGGGTCGTGGCGCGCGCCGGTCGGACTGCCATGATCGCGATCGGTGCCACCACGCTCTTCGTCGCCTTCCTTCTCGCGAGCCTCTCCCAGGGCGTCCCGGCTCTGACGGCCACCGCGGTCCTCATCGGGACGTCGAATGCCTTCCTGCATTCCTCGCTCCAGGGGTGGGCCACCGATGTCGCGCCCGCCGCACGCGCGACGACCGTCTCGTTCTTCGTCGCCTCGGCCTTCCTGGGCAGTTCGGCCGCGACAGGTCTCACCGGTGGGCTGACCGGGCAGGGCTACGGGTCGATCTTCGAGGGGACCTGCGTCGCCACCGTGGTGCTGGCCGTCCTCGCGGTGGGCAGCCACGCGCTCTGGTCCCGCCGCCGCGGTGGCTGACACCCGCGGCTTGTCTCTTGACGTCCGTCCTTGAACGTGCCGCCGGACACCTGGCAGAACCGAGGCGTCCGTCGGCTGCGGCGCGTGGGGTATTCAGGGGCGGGGATGTAGCGGAGGTTGGCGCGGGCGAGTTGGACCATGGGCCGACGCCTCCGCGGAGGACGGTGCGGCTCGCGGAGAGGGAGAAGCCGGTCACCTGCTCGGTGGTGATCCTCGGCAGGGTGGCCGGCGCGTTGGGGGCAGTGACCGCATCCACCAGCGCGGGGCCGTTGTGGGAGAGCGCCTCCCGCAGAGCCTCACGCACGTTCCCGGGCTGCTCGGCCCGGATGCCGTGGGCGCCGACGGCCCTGGCGACGGCCGCGCAGTCGGTGTGCGGGTAACTGTGCCCTACGGCGGGCGGCAGCCCGTCGACCACGCTCGGATGCCTCTGAGGAAACCCTGCCCTTCACTTCAGGCGGGGGAGGAAGCCAACTCCCTCACTCCTGCTTCGAACCCGACGGGGCGAGAGCAGCCGGCACTGCACCTCATGTCCCAGGTCACCAAAGCTGCCCCTTGCCCGACTGCGCGGCCAGTAGGTGACTGCGGCTCACTATCCCGGCCCGTGCAGATCAGAGCCGTCGGCGTGAGTGCCGCAGAGCCGGTGGGTGAGCACGGCGTGGTGGCTGTGCGCCCTGTTCAGGACGGCGGCGGCGACCGCGGACCCCACCATGGGGGCGAGCAGGTAGACCCACAGGAAGCCGACTCGCCCGGAGGCCACGGCCGGCCCGAACTGGCGTGCCGGGTTTTCCGATCCTCCAGTGGTGGTGCCCAGCAGGGCGATCGCCGTGCAGATCAGGAAGCCGACCAGCCAGGGAACCACGGGCGCCAGTTTCGGGGACTGCAGGAAGAGCCCTACGAGGTAGACGATGCCCCCCATGCTGACGGCCTCGGCCACGAACAGCCCGCCGGTGGACCAGCCCTGACCGGGCTGCAACGCTGCGTCCACCACCGGAGGGTTCGCGACCGCCGGACCCCACAGCGCGCGGGCGGCGAAGACCCCGAGCACGGACCCGACGAGCTGAGCGGCGATGTACGGAAGGACCGACGCACCCGGGAAGACTCCGAGGCGCCACATGGCCAAGGAGACCGCTGGGTTGATGTGCCCTCCGGAGATCCGCCCCGGTCGACTGCGGATGAGCTTGACGAGAAGCAGGCCCACACACAGGCCGATGATCAGCAGTTTCAGGTGGATCTGCGGGATCGCGTCGGAGACCGGCGAGGGCCCGGCGATCCAGCGCACGATCGTGACCACGCCGAAGAGGAGCACCAACGCCAGGAGGCCTTCAAGGGCACTGTGTCCTGCAATCACTGCCGGAGGGGGCGCGGCTCCGGTCCTGTCGGGTGTTGCTCGTCGGCTGCGGGGTGTGGCGGATTCGGTCATGGGTCTCGAACATTTCCGGTGAGCGGGATGGAGGAGGGACAGAGCCGGCCAGGACTGCCGCCTCGGCCCTTCGCAGGCGGGCGTACGGCCGTTGCGGCATGCGCAACCCAAGCCTTTCGTATCCGCCTGGGCCTGAAGTCGGGCAACCGAGATCAACTTCCGCGACAGTGCCCGCGGCCCTGAGCGTTCAGCGGTTGCCGGGAGTCTGACTCCAGCCGCAGGGTGCGGGTGGGGGTGAAGGGGATCAGATCGTGGTGCCGGTCCGGCAGGGCGATCACCAGGGCGCTGTCCGGCAGGGCGCGGCGGACGCCCGTCAGCATCCGCACCGCCGTACGGTCGTCGAGGCCGGCCGTCGGTTCGTCGAGCAGGAGGACCGCGGGTGCCCTCAGGACCGCTCTTGCGATCACCAGACGGCGTCGCTGGCCCTGCGAGAGCGCACTGCCCAGCGGTCCCGTCGGGGTGTGGAGGGGTAGCTGTTCCAGGGCCGCGGCCGCCAGCGCGGCCCGGAGTGTGTCGTCGTCCGCTGCGGGGGCGGCCTGCCGGAGGTTCTCGGCGACGGTCGCGTCGGCGATCCAGTCTTCCGCCTCGACGAGGGTGAGCGTATCGGCGATCGCGCCGGCGGGCAGGGACTCTACGGGTACGCCGTCGAGCAGTACCGCCCCGGGGGCAGCGGGTGCGATGCGTCCCGCCAGAGTCTCCAGCAGGGTGCTTTTCCCGCTGCCGTTGGGCCCGGTGACCATGACGACGCTGCTGGGCTCGATCACCGCGGACCACCGGGTGCGGGCGTCGCTGACACCCACGGGCACCTGGCGGGCCACCAGACCACTTTTCGGCCGGGCGAGCCGCGGCGTCGCAGGGGATGCGGCACCCGGCCCCTCCGTGAGCACGCGGCGCGCCAGATCCTTCAGCCGCCCAGCGGCGTCGGCGGCCAGGCCGTGGTCGCGGAGCACCTGAGGGAGCGTCTCCACCAACTCGTAGGCGGCCGCGACCACCAGCACCTCGCCGATGGCGTCGGCAGCCGGCTGCGCGAAGACAGGACCGGACAGCGCCAGGACCAGGACCGCCGTCTGGCCGACCACGGCCAGCAGCCGCAGCAGCAGCCGGGCCCATCGCATCACCGACGCGGCCGCGGCCTCGGCCCGCCGGGCCCGGCCGACCGCGTGCGCGACCTGATCGCGGGCCAGATCCACCGCGTCCAGGCAGCGCAGCTCCGCAAGCGCGGAGCGCGCGCTGAGCAGCGCCGTGCGTGCGGCGGTCCGCGCTTCTGCGGCCGTCTGCTGGTGGCCGCGGGTCCGCCGCTCGGCGGCCACTGCCGTGGCTGCGGAGAGCACCAGCAGCAGCAGTTCGGCCGCGCCTGCCGGCGGACTCGCCACCAGGAGCAGAGTGACGATGACGGTGGCGGTCAGGCCGATCCCGGCCAGCGGCGGGACGACTTGCCCGGCCATCCCGCTCACCGCGCCGACGTCGCTGGTGAGCCGGGTCATCAGGGCCCCGTCGCGATGATTGCGCAGTTCGCGTGCCGGCACGGCGGTCGCGGCGCGGACCAGCCGTGAGCGCAGCGAGACGGTCGCGCCGAGCAGGGCGCCATGGCTGACCAGGCGCTCCCCGTAGCGCAGACCGGTGCGGCCCAGGGCGAGAGCGCGGACCGTTCCCGAGGGGTACATCCACGACCAGGCGGTGTTCGCCTGTGCGGTGACCACGGCGCAGGAGGTCAGGAACCAGCCGGACACGCCGAGCAGACCGGCGGCGCAGAGTTCGGCGGTCCCGGCGAGCACTGCTGCGAACAGCAGGTCCCGGCGTGTCCGATGGTCCGCCGCCGTCCACAGCAGCCTGAATGCTGTCACAGCGTCTCCCTGATCCGGGACACCCGTCCCTGGCTCAACTGCACGATGTCATCGGCGATTTCGAGGAGTGCCGGGCTGTGTGTCGTGAGCAGCACGGTGCGGCTGCGCGCGAGCGTCCGAATGGCGCCGATGACGCGGGCCTCGCCGTCCGGGTCCAGATGGGCGGTGGGTTCGTCCAGACACAGCAGCGGAGTGTCGCGGAGCAGCGCCCGGACCAGCACCAGTTGCTGCATCTGCCCGGAGGACAGCCCCCATCCGCGTTCCCCGACCCGGGTCCCCAGGCCCTGGGGGAGTGCGGCCAGCAGATCCTCGAAGCCCAGTGCCGCGAACGCCGCGGTCAGCTGTACGTCGTCGGTGTCGCGCCGGGCCAGCAGCAGGTTGTCGCGCAGCGTGCCCGGGAGGAGGTAGGAGGGCTGGCCGGCCCATGCCGTCATGGTCGGCGAGGCGGGCAGGGACGCGGAACCGGTGGTGTGCAGGCACCATCCGTGGTCCGGCTCGCGCAGGCCTGCCGCCACGGAGAGCAGGGTGGTCTTGCCGGCGCCGCTGGGCCCGCCGATGGCAACGATCGAACCCGGCGGCACGGTCAGGGTGATGTCGTCCAGTGCCGCGTCGTCACGACCCGGGTACCGGACGCCCACCTCCTCCATGATCAGACCGGCCGGGCTCGGCGGACTCGGACGACGTACGGCGGGCACTCGGGCCACGCGCCCGCCGACCGATGCAACCGGAGTCCGGTCGATGATCTCCGCGATCAGCTCGGCCGCCGCTGCGGCCTCGGCACGGGCGTGGTAGCCGCGGGCGAGTTCCCGGGCCGGGGCGAAGTACGCCGGGGTGAGGACGAGCACGAACAGCGCGGTGCCCAGGCTCATGGTGGACGGGACCACGGGCAGGTCGAGGTAGCCGAGCAGGGCGAGTCCGCAGTATGTGGCGACAACAGCCATGGCCACGGTGATGAGGAGCTCGATCCAGGCAGTCGAGAGGAAGGCCACCCGCAGCACGGTGTGGGTGCGCCTGGCCAGCTCCCTGTCGGCTGCCTCGATTGTGAGCACCGCTTCCTCACCGGCTCCGAGGCCGACGAGCGTGGGCAGTCCGCGCAGTTGGTCCAGCAGATGGGTGCTCAGCCTCCGGGTGGCGGTGAGCTGGGCGTGCACGGCGGCGCGGGTGCCCAGGCCGATCACCTTGAGGTTGAACGGCAGTAGCGGGGTCGCCAGCACCAGCATCAGAGCGACGGCCCAACTGCGGGTCAGTACCGCGGCCAGCACGATGCCGCTTCCCAGCAGCATCGCCCGCCGGGCGGGGACGTACGTCGTCAGCCACTGGCTCAGTCGGGCAACCTCGCCGTCGAGGGCCTCAGCGAGAGCGGCGTCGGACACCTCCTCGCGGGGCGTACCCGTCTTGGGGAGTGCGGCCCCGAGCAGGCGGGTGCGCAGGTGGTCCTGGACGGCGGCCGCGCCGTCGTCGGCGATCCGGTCCGCCACAGCGAGCAGGACCGCGCGCAGCAGCAGCCCGGCGGCGACCAGCGCTGCGCTGGAGAGCACCGAAGTCAGGGGCACGCCCGCGGTTGGGGTTCGCAGGGCGGTCTGGGCCGCCCGGCCCAGCCCCGCGGCCCAGAGGACATGGCCCGCGGCCGACAGTCCCCGCAGAGTGCCGGCTCGCCGGAACGCGGGTTCGCCGACCGTCGACCATTCGGTGAGCAGTCCCGCCGCCCGCTGCCGGTCTTCGTCGTCCCGGCCGAGCCGGGCGAGGTGGTCGGGGATGTCGTTCACCTGTCGGCCGCCTGGAGGTCGAATTCGCCGGCGGTCGCCGAGCGGCGGTCGGCGCGGATCCACAGGACGAGTGCGGTGACGGAGAACACCGCGACTCCGGCCGGGTCGATCCACACCCGCACATCACCGAAGATGTCCTGCGAGACGGCGGCCACCGCGACGGCCAGCAGGGTCAGGAGCACGCGTCGGGTGACAACGGCCGCCCACGGACCGTCGCCCGCGGCCGGCGCCACCGCCGCGGGATGCTCCGCGGCAGCCGTGGTGCCGGACGGACCGGCCGCCTCGGTGTGGGCGGGTGGCTGGGCGAACTTCCCACGGAAGACCCACCACGCGTAGATGTTGTAGGTCAGCACGACCGGCATGCACCCGCCCACCCCGATGAGCAGAAACAGCTGCGACCCGTGCGGGCTGGCGGCCGCGTGCACGGTCAGATCGGGTGGGACGACGACGGGTGCGGTGGCGGCGACCAGCGCGAGCAGGCCCGCGGCCTCCGTACCGGCCACGGCGGCGAACGGACGCCAGTCCGGCCGGCGGCCGAAGCCGTACCAGGCGATCGCCGCGCAGACCACGGCCACCGCCACCGCGAGGGCGAACAGGGCCGCGCGGAGGGGCTGGTCGAAGCGCAGGTGCTGCGGGTCGGCGAGCCGGAGCCCGAATCCCAGGACCAGGCCGGCCGCCGCGACCGCCAGGAGCAGCGGCCGGCCCAGTCGGCCCGCCCGTTCGTGGGCGGTCCCCGTGGTCTTGTCCTGCAGCCATGCGGCACCGGCCAGCAGATAGACGGCCACCAGCCCCAGGGCGCACAGCACGCTGTAGGGCGTCAGCCAGTCCCAGGTGCCCCCGGTGAACACCCCGCCGCGGTGGGGCAGTCCGGACAGGACGCCCCCGGCCACGAGGCCCTGGCACACAGTGGCCACCAGCGATGAGACTCCGAAGACGAGGCCCCAGCCGCGCCGATAGCCGGGGGCGGCGCTCTGCAGCTCGATGGCCGTGCCGCGCAGCACGATGGCGAGCAGCATGACGATGAGCGGCAGGTAGACGCCGGGCAGCACGGTGGCGTAGACACCTGGCAGGCCCGCCCACAGCACCACGCCCGCCAGGATGATCCAGCTCTCGTTGGCGTCCCAGGCGGTCGCGATCAGCTCGTTGTACTCCTTGCGCCGCTGGTCGCTGCGGTCGAACAGGGTCAGGATGCCGATTCCCAGGTCGTAGCCGTCGAGTAGCACATAGGCGCCGAGTGCGAGCAGGACCAAGGCGTATGACGCGTACTCAAGCATGGCTGATCTCCGTGGGGTGGACGGTGGTGCCGTCGTCGGTCACCAGGTGCTCGGGGCCGGTCCGCACCGTGCGGACGATGTAGCGGATCCACAGCCCGAGCAGCAGCGCGTAGACGGTGACGAAGCCGGTGAGGCTGGCGATCGCCGCGCCGAGGGAGAGGTGGGAGACGGCGTCACTGGTGCGGATCAGGCCGTAGACGACCCAGGGCTGCCGGCCGGTCTCCGCGGTGATCCAGCCGCCGCTGATGGCCACGACACCGGCGGGGGCCATCCAGACCATCAGCCGGTGGAACCGACGGGCTGTGTACAGCCTGCCTCGCAGCCGCAACACCAGTCCGGCGAAGGCCATGCCGAACATCGCCAGAGCGGTGAAGTACATCGTCCGGAAGCCGTAGAAGGCGGACCACATGTTGGGGCGCTCGTCCTTGGGCGTCTGCAGCAGTCCGGGGACGTGCGCCTTTCCGGACAGGTCCTTGCCGATGACGGCGCCCAGGTGCGGTATCTCGACATGAAGCTTGTTCTCACCCTTGTCCGTGTCGGGCACCACGAGCAGGTTGTAGCCGTTGTTGTCGGTCTTCCAGTTGCCTTCGAAGGCCTCCAGTTTCGCGGGCTGGTGTGCGCCCATGAACGCGGCGGTGGCGTCGCCCACGTACAGCTGCACGGGCATCAGGATGGCCAGCACTCCCAGGGCGATGGACAGGGTGCGGCGTGCGAAGGGCAGTGCTCGCTGTTTGACCAGGTACCAGGCGGCGATTCCGCCGATGAACCAACTGGCGCTGATCAGCACCGCGAGCAGGATGTGCGGGTACCGGTAGGAGAATGCCGGGTTGAAGAGCACGTGCCACCAGTTGCTCGCCCGGAACTGGCCGTCGACCTCGGTGAAGCCCACGGGGTCCTGCATCCAGCTGTTGGCGGACAGGATCCACGTCGTGGACAGCAGGGTGCCGACGACGAGCATCCAGCAGGCCAGCGCCATGGTCCGGGGACGCACGCGGCCGTCGCCGTACAGCATGATGCCGATGAACCCGGCCTCCAGGAAGAAGGCCGTGATGACCTCCATTCCGATCGTGACACCGAGGATCGGGCCGACCGCATGGGCGTATCTTCCCCAGTTGAGCCCGAACTCGAAGGTCATGACGGTTCCGGCGACCACGCCGAGGCCGAATCCGACCGCGAATATCTTCTTCCAGAAACGGAATATCTGAAGGTACAGCGGATTCCCGGTCCTGAGGTACACCGTGTACATCACGGCCAAAAAGACGGAGAGTCCGACAGTCAGCGCGGGAAAACTCATGTGAAAGACTGCGGTGACGGCGAACTGCCATCGTGAGATCTCCACCACTGCGGGCGAGGCCACGGTGTCTCCTCTGGTCGATTTCGGTCGGTCCGGATGGCGCCGGCCGGCCCTGGCGGAATTGCCCGCGCGATGGGGCTTTTGGCCCGGCCGCGAGGCACCGGTAATGGAGTGGCCCACCCCGCGGACGGCCTCGAGGATGAGGCCCGCGACAGCCTCTGGCTGTGCACCACGACGGCGTGCGAGGCCCCTTCCTCCGCTTGTGGCGTGGGCCGATGGCCGGGGACGGCGGCCACGAATTCCGTGACGGTCTTGGAATTCCTCGACTCCTGGGGCCACCGTAGGGTCGGCCGGGGGGCGTCCTTTGCCTCTCGGCGCATCACTCGTGTCCCCGCAGCGCAATGCGTGGGATGCGGCGCGGCCGCAGTTCACTTCCGGACCGAAGGCAGTGCACTGCCGGGCAAGTGAGGTACACCAGGGCGCTTTTACGTCCTCGCGGGGGGCCGACGGGCCTTGTCGGGGCATACCGCCGGGCACTGCGCTCAGGAGCCACAGGCGGTGCGCTCTCGGTCAATCGCCTTCCGTCGCCCGCCCCTACAGTCGGCACCGGCTATGCCCGTACGGCGCCTGAGACATTGCCGGATGCAAGGTGTCCGCGTTCTCGTTCCGGTATGGACCAGCATGAGCTCCGCACTGTCACCGAAAGACCACCCAGGACCGGATTCGGCCTGGGCCCCGTTCGCGGCGCGCGTCTTCCGCGCGCTGTGGATCGCGCAACTCGTCTCCAACATCGGCAGCTGGATGCAGACGGTGGGCGCACAGTGGCTGCTGGTCGGGCACAACGCCGCACTGGTGACGCTCGTTCAGACAGCCTCCAGCCTCCCCGTCGTACTGCTGGCCCTGCCCTCGGGCGTGCTGGCCGACCGTTATGACCGCCGAACGGTGCTGCTGGCCGCGCAGTTCGCCATGCTTGCCGTCTCCACCGCGCTGACCGTGCTGGCGTTCGCGGATGAGCTCACTCCCCAACTGCTGCTCGGCCTCACCTTCCTGCTGGGCTGCGGCACCGCTCTGATGGGCCCGGCCTGGCAGGCGATCCAGCCGGAGCTCGTGGAACGCCGCCAGTTGGGGCAGGCGGCCGCGCTCGGCGCCGTGAACATGAACCTGGCCCGCGCCCTCGGCCCGGCAGTCGGCGGCGCGGTGGTCGCGGCGGCGGGCGCGGGCTGGGTCTTCGCCTTCAATGCCGCGTCCTACCTCGGCATCGCCGCCGTTCTCATGCTCTGGAGGCGGCCACCGACCCAGGTGCCCACGGCTGAGGCCGAGAAGCTCCTGACGGCTCTGCACGCCGGCCGTCGCTACGTGTGGTATGCGCCTGGCGTCCGTCGAGTCCTGCTGCGTACGGTGCTGTTCATACCCGGCGGCGCCGCGCTGTGGTCGCTGCTTCCCCTGGTCGCGAGCCGTTCCCTGGGCCTGGGTTCGGGAGGGTACGGGCTGCTGCTCGGTGCGGTCGGTGTCGGTGCTGTGGGCGGGGCCTTCGTGCTCCCCGCCGTCCGCCGCGCTCTGGGCGTCAACGGCACTCTCGCCGCGGGTGCCGTCGTCTTCGCCGGAGTGCTGGCGGTACTGGCCACGGTCCGGATCCCCTGGCTCGCGGTGGTCGTGCTGCTGCCCGCCGGACTGGCCTGGATCGGAGTGCTGTCCATCCTCAACGCGGCTCTCCAGACGCGGCTGCCCGGCTGGGTCAGGGCCCGGGGACTCGCCGTCTATCTCCTGGTCTTCCAGGGCGGGCAGGCACTGGCGGCACCCCTGTGGGGTGCGCTGGCCGATGGACTGGGGCTGACCGTCTCCCTCCTGGCCGGCAGCGGGCTGCTCCTGGTCGGCGCGGTGAGCGTGCGCCGCTGGCCGCTGCACGGCACGGACGGCATCGACCCGACCCTGTCCGACCACTGGCCCGTTCCGCCCCTGGTGTTCGAGCCCGGGCCGGCCGACGGCCCCGTGCTGGTCTCCGTGGCCTACCGGGTCGACCCCGGGAACTGGGCCGCCTTCACCGGCTGCATGGATCATGTGGCCCGTTCACGTCGGCGCACGGGAGCCCTCACCTGGGGGCTCTATCAGGACGGCAACGATCCGGAGCGGTTCATCGAGAACTACCTGGTCGCCTCATGGTCGGAGCATCTCGCCCAGCACCACAGCCGGCTCACGGCCACCGACCGCCGTTACGAGGAGCGGGCCCGCCGCCTGCTGGTGAAGGGCACCGCACCAGAGGTGACCCACGCATTCGATGCCGCCGCGGGTCCCGTGGTGCCCGAGACGGAGGAGACGGCCGACGCGATCACCACCTCGGGGCGACGCCCACCGGAGGACCGGGCGGGGACGGGCGCGACTGCGTGAGACGGCGCCAAGTCCTGTCACCCGCTGGACGACGTGCCGTAGCCGCGCGGGTTGTGAAACACCGGTGGGGTACGCGGTGAGGGCGAGAACGCCGGTGCCGCGCTCGGGCGTTTCTGATGTCAGGGCGAGCGGGCTGGTGCCCGGCGCCGCGGCGATGCCGCGAGCGAGGCCGAATGCGATGCGACCCACGTCCACTCGCGCTTGACCTCGTCGTCCCCGGCGTCCTCGACCCAGGCCGGCGACAGCCCCGGCTGCTCCCGTCGCGCTCTTTCCAGTGCCGGCGATTCACCCGGCGTGATGAGAAAGTCCTCAGCCGCCCCCTTCGCGCGGTACCCCCGCAGCACGACACCGCGCTCAGCGACGAGCCAAGCCGAACCCTCGCGCTGCGCGCCGTAGTAGTACGCCTGTGCACGGCTGTAGCGCGCGCTCAGTTCAGTACGCGGACGGAGCACCTGTCTCTGCGCTCGCCATCGCATGGATCGCGCACGGTCCGATGATCAGCGTCCACCCGGGTCATCCGCCGAGACGCGCACGGACACATGGTGCCACCGCCAAACACACAGCCAGGGGTCCGAGGCCAGAGCTCAAGGGCCGCTTCCCCGGCATTTCGCCAGGTCGAGTGTGACTCAGTCGCGCCTGTCGGTGAGCTCGGCGAGGGCACGGTCCATGTCGATGTGAAGGCTCTCGGTCCCCGGGGGTACGAGTGAGTCCGTCCGCCGCAGGAACGCGGCGACTGTGGACGCCGCGATGTCGACCAGCGCCGCGCCGGCGGCCGACCTCAGCACGATACGCACGGAGTCCGGATGACAACGGTGCCGGGGAATCACCAGCACGTCCCCGGTGCCGGTGGGCCGGCGCAGGCCCTCTGTGAGCAGAGAGCGGGCGAACACCCAGTCCACGGTTCTGGCCGGGGGTGCGCCGAGACACAGTCGGACGGCGTAGGGGTCGGTCATGTCGTAGTGCAGCTCCGCGGGCAGCGGGGCCGACAGCTCGTCCGGGACGCTGACGCGCACTGTCACCATGCACATGACCGAGGGAAGAGGCTGGGTCATTTCATTCCCCAACAATGGCTACAGAAGCGGATTTCTTACGAATGACCCTAAAACATTACAGCGAGTGCATGTTGTCGCATAATGCACGGAATGTGGCACGAGAAAGAACCGGGCAGAGGTTTCAGGTATTGACCTCGATTCGTCTGCGGCCTGATCGGTCCCACTGATCCGACACCTTGCACTGGTTTGTCCGGCAGGTCGGTGCAGGGGCCCTCGCATGCGCTGCGGGGGCGTCGGGGTCCACGGGCCCGAGGGTGGTGCGTCCTGTCCTTTCCGGTGTCGTCGGGGTGGTGACCAGCCGTCAGGTGCGGGCCGGAAGTTCGGTGGCGCGCCGCCAGGCGATGGTGAACGCGGTGGCCCAGGGCCAGGTGCGGTCGAGGTGGAGGGTGCGCCGTCGGGCGTGGGCGGTGAGGCGGGCGGGCAGGTGGTACAGCTTCATGCGGATCGTCTCCGGCTCGGCCTTGGCCAGGTCCGGCTCCTCGTGCAGGAGGAGGAGCCGGGTCCAGGCGTCGAGGTCAGTGTCGAGGGCGGCGGCGAGGACCCAGGCGGCATTCAACTGCCAGGACTTCGAGGGCAGCAGTCCGAGACCGACCTGCTTGATCGCTTTCACGCGGTCCTCCACCTCGGCATGATCGCGATACAAGGCGTCGACGAACCAGCCGGGCGACCCTTCCGCCCGGCAGTTCGACGACCACGCACTCGTCCTCACTGCCCTGCGCGACGAGCCGACGCGTTCGCAATGTCCACCGCGCCGAAGAACGGAGTGCGGCCTGGGCCGGCACGAAGTCCGCCGCTACCCCGGCTGGTACCGGCACGGCTCCTTGGCGGAACGATTCACGCGGAGCGGCTCATGGACGCCGTTCACCAGGCAGGCCGTGAATCTGCCAGTCGCGAGGCGCTACGCCATAAGCGGCACGGAAAACGCGGCTGAAATGGCTGGGGCTCACGAACCCCCAGCGTCGGGCGACGGTCGCCACCCCGAGTCCCAGAGCCGGGGACCGCAGAAGATCCCGACGGCACCGCTCCAGTCGCTCCGCCCGGATCCACTCCCCGACGGTGGTTCCCTCCAACTGGAACAACTTGTGCAGGTAGCGCACCGAAATGAAGTGAGCGGCGGCGATCGCGGTGGGTGACAGGTCCGGGTCGGAGAGGTTCTGCGAGATGTGGTCCTTCACTCGCACCATCATGGCCGCGCCGGTTTCAGGAGTCTGAGGCCTGAAGCGGCCGCGCCGCTCGTTGATGAACAGTGCCAGCAGGTCGAGCCCGGTGGCGACGAACTGACGGCCGACGAAGTCGTCGAAGCCCGCTGCTTCGCGCGCCATGCGCGCGAAATAGGTCGCCACCAGTGCGGCACTTCCGTCGCGACCCGAGAACGCTCTCGCAGTCAACGCCTGCAGGTCCTCGTCCCGCACGCAAAGCTCCTTTCGAGGGAATTGAAAGGAGGTGAACCAGAACTCGCCCTCAACTTTCTTTCTGAACGCGCGAGACGAATCAGAAAGGGAGAAATCTCCCGGCTCTATCAGGCACTCTCTCCCGTCCTGCTCCTTGACGGCGCTGCCTCTGCGCTGAAGCGTGAGGATGATGTATTCCTTCCCGTCCCGGGCTATCAGGCGCTTGCTGCGCGTCACCTCTTGAGAACCAGCCTGGACGTCCGACACCTGTGTGGCACCCAATTGGTGGGTGACGATTCTTCCTGGCGACGGATCTTCCTCCAGGATATTGACATCGAGCGGTACGAACGTCTGGGACACCGCTTCATGCCAGCGCTCTCTCCGATCGGCTGCGGACAGCTCCGCGGTGGAAAGGACGACGGACATCTGGCCCCCCCTGACATCGTGATCGACAGGCCGTTCGGATCCGGTCACCGAAGACCCGGTGTGCCTCAACACCGTGCCAGCCGGCCTGGGCCGGCACATCGCGTGAATCCGCTAGATCGGGGGTGCCGGACCGAGATGCCCCTCACTTGATGGCTCCGCCGGTGGCACCGGCGGCGACATAGCGCTGAGCGACGACGAGCAGTACGGCGGCGGGGACGGACGCCATGACGGTGGTGGCCATGACGGCGTTCCACTGGTTTGTGTGGGCACCTATGTACTGGTAGATCCCCAGGGTGATCGGCCGAACGGTCTCCGTGGTGGTCAGCGTGAGGGCGAAGAGGAAGTCGCTCCAGGTGAAGAGGAAAGTGAAGACGGCGGCGGTGATCAACGCGTTCCTGCTCACCGGGAGTACCACGGAGCGGAAGACACGCAGCATCCCGGCACCGTCCACGCGCGCGGCCTCGATGATTTCCCGGGGAATGCTCCGCATGAACGAGTGCAGAATGATGATCGCGAAGGGGACCCCTGCGGTGGAGTCGGCGAGGATCAGCCCGACGTAGGAGTTCAGGAGTCCCAGGTCGCTGTAGGTGCTGTAGAGCGCGTTGGCCACGACGATACCCGGCACCATCTGTGTGACCAGGATGCCGAAGAGCACGAGGTTGGTTCCGCGGATGCGGAACTGGGCCAGCGCGTAGGCCGCCGGCGCGGCGAGCGCGAGGCTGAGAGCGACGCTGCCGACGGCGACGACGAGGCTGGTGACGAGGTTGCGTCCCTGATCGTGCAGCGCGGTGGCGTAACCGCTGAAGTCCGGGTGGAAGGGAAGCCAGTCTCCCCGCAGCGTGTTGCCCGTCGGCTGGAGGGAGGCGTTCACCATCCAGTAGACGGGAAACAGCATCAGCGCGAGCAGGACGATCCCGACGATGGTGGACGGCCAACCACGGCCCGGTGCGCGTTTCAACGGATCGCCTCTCCGACGTTCCGGGCGCGACGGTTGGCGCGCAGGTAGACGAGGGCGAAGGCGAGCGAGATGACGACGAGTACGTTGCTCATCGCGGCACCGCGCCCGAACTCGAACTGCTGAAAGGACAGTTCGTAGGACTGGGTGGCGATGGTCTCCGTGGCGTCGGCCGGTCCTCCGCCCGTCACTACGAGGATGATGTCCAGCACCTTGACCGTGTAGACCACGCCCAGCACCAGCAAGACACTCACCACGGGCCGCAGCAGTGGCCACGTGACATGGCGGAACAACGTCACTGGGCCGGCGCCGTCCAGCCTTGCAGACTCGTACAGGTGCGTCGGGATGTCCTGGAGGCCGCTGTACAGGATCGCGGTGTTGAAGGGGATTCCGACCCAGATGTTGATGAGGATCACCGACACGAGCGCCTGTGAGGTGCCGGTGAGCCAGGGGATGCCGGACGACGAGAGATGGAGGTGGCGCAGCGCGTCGTTGACGACTCCCGTGTCGGGGTCGAGCATCCACCTCCACGTGGTTCCGGAGACGACCAGCGGCAGCAGCCACGGCAGCAACAGGAGCGATCGCAGACTGCGGCCGAGTGGGAAGCGCCGCTGGAAGAACAGGGCGAAGGCCAGTCCGAGCACGAACTGCCCCAGTATCGAACCAGCGGTGAACAGGGCCGTGGTCAACAGGGCCTTGGAGAACAGGTCCGACGACAGGATCGTTGCGTAGTTCTGCAGCCCCACGAACGGCGCGGCACCCGTGTAGAAGGTCGTGGTCGTGTACTGCTGAAAGCTCATCACGATGTTCTTGACGATCGGGTAGCCGAAGAACAGCAGCAGGTATGCAGCGGCGGGCACGATGAACATCCACTGGGTCAGCCGCTCCCAGAAGCGTGCCCGGGCCACGGCCCGGTCCCCGCTGTGCGCGTCCTCGACCTCCTCCGCCGCACCGCCGGCCGGCGCCCCTGCGGCGACGACGCCGTCGTCTTGCCCGGTGCTCATCCGGAGGGTCGGGGACAGGTCAGTTACCGGTCGCGATCTGCTGCGCATGCCTGAGGGCTTCCTCCGGTGTCTGCTCGCCCGTCAGCGCGGACTGGATCGCGGTGTATATCCCGGTCGCCGCCTTGGGCCACTTGACGCCGAGTTCGCTGGTACGGGCTCGGGCCGCTTCAACACTCTTGACGAAGGCGCCCATCGAAGGGACCTGCTCTGCATACTGGGCGGCCACCGCGGAGCGGGAGGGCACGGTGAAGTGCTGCTTGGCCAGGGCGAGCATGTTCGAGGAGTCGTTCAGGCAGGCGAGGACCTGGGCGGCTTTCTCCTGCCGGGCCCTGGAAGCACTCTGCGGGACCGTCCACACCTCACCGCCGAGCGGTGTGACAGGGGTCTGCCCCGTCCGGGGGACGGGGATGGGGGCCACCCCCCAGTGCAGGTTCTTGTCCTTGTCCAGGGCCGGGATCCGCCAGGGGCCGTTGATCATCATGGCTGTCCTGCCAGCGACGAACTGATCGTGGACGTCGGCCTGTGTCCAGTTCAGTACCGACTTCGACATGGATCCGCTCTTCACCAGGTCGACCCACAGCTGAAGTGCCTGCGCGGCCTGCGGGGTGTCCAACTGCTTCTCGTCCCCGCCGTTGGACCAGAGAAAGGGCAGGAACTGCCAGCTGCCCTCAAAAGTGGCGTTTGCGTCGACCGCCATGCCGTAGCGCCCCGGGCGGGTCAGCTCGGCCGCCGCCACCTTCAGCTCGTCCCAGGTCCTCGGCACGGAGACACCGGCCTTGGAGAGCATGTCCTTGTTGTAGAAGAGAGCGACCGTGCTGACGTCGGGCGCCAGTCCGTACACCTTTCCCTTGTAGGTGCCCGTCGACAGGATGCCCTTGGCGAAGCCGCTGGAGCCGATGCCGTACTGGTCCAGCGGGGTCAGCGCGCCGGTCCGTGCGATCTGCTGCAGGTCGGGGTTGTCCAGCATCAACAGGTCGGGGAGAGTCCTCGACGAAGCCTGCTGCAGGACCTTGGGGATGAGCGACGCCCCCGGAACGCTTGTCTGCTCGACCCTTACGCCGGCGGTCTTGCCGCAGGCGGTGAGCACCTCGCCCCATTGGGTGTGTTCGTGTTCGTCGGTGTAGTAGTCGAGTGCGGTGATGGAGGTGACCTTGCCGGTGGTGGACCCTCCACCGGTTCCGGCACCGCACCCGGTGGCAGCCAGCACCAGGGTGAGGGTTCCGGTCAAGAGGGCGGCGATCCGCCGCGCCGGCGGTGTGGCCGGTGAGAACATGCTGGCGCCTTTACCGAGTGACGTCTGTGGCCGGGATCGATGTCGGGAGGGTGGGCGGACTCCGAGGGCGCCGTCAAGACGGTCTATACCGGCATCTTCAGTTCGAATGCATGCTATAGCATGCTGCGTGGCCGATGAGGCGGAGCATTCGGAAGACCGACTTCCGTGGGACGCAGCGGCGGCCTCGTGCACACGAAGACGTGTGATCACCTCTTTCACCTGCTCAGAAGGCCTTTCGCAGCCCGTCGCCGTCGCCGTGACCGGTGCCCTGTTCGGCGGCTTCCTGGATCATCGCCACGACGGCGGCGGGCTGCGACAGCACAACGGCGTGCGAACCGTCCAGCACGTATTCGGTGGCCGCCATGCGCTGTGCCATGAAGCGCTGAGCGGTGGGGTTGAGTATCCGGTCGGCGGTCGCGATGGCGTACCAGGACGGCGTGGAGGCCCATGCCGGGGGGCCTGATCTACTGGTCAGCGCGCTGCAGGCGATCGGGCGTTGTGCCACGGACAGCGCATCGTTGACACTGGGCGGCAGGTCGGCGGCGTACACCTGCGAGAACCGTTCCTTACGGATGTAGAGCTCGCTCTCCGGGCCGCGGGGAATCTGGGTGGGGAGGGCCGCGGTGAAGGTCGCGTCGGCCACCGGCACGGGGGCGAAGCGGTTCGTGATGTCCAGGACGCACTCGCCCGCGTCGAGGCCGAACGCCGCGACGTAGCACAAGGCCACGACGTTGTCGGCGTCGGTAGCGGCGTGCGTGATGACCGCGCCACCGTAGTCGTGGCCGACCAGCACGACGGGAACGTCGATGTCGCGCACAACGCTCCTGATGTAGGCGGCGTCCTGCGCCAGGCCGCGCAGCGGGTTCGCCGGAGCGCGCACGGTCAGTCCGGCGGCGTGAAGAAGGCTGATCACCTCCGCCCAGGACGAGGCATCGGTGAACGCCCCATGCACAAGCACGATGGTCGGCGGTACGCGGGTGGGTTTGTGCATGCCGATGGCCTCCGACTGAGTGTGGGGGTGCCCCCAGCCAAGCGCATTCAGGTGTGGCAGGGCATCGCGCGAACGTACCAACCGATCCGCTCAGCTGTCGGGCAAGGCCATGACCAGGTTCGCGAGTTGAACCCGGGAGTTGACCGACAACTTGCGGAAGACGGAGGTCAGATGAGTGTTGACCGTGTGCGGGGAGACGACGAGCAGGTCGGCGGCCGATCGGTTGGTGTGGCCCTCGGCGACAAGGCGCGCGATCTTCTTCTCCGAGGCCGTGAGAGCCCCCCATCCCTGCACAGGGCGCTGCATGGTCGCTGCCCTGCGGCTGCCGTTCCCTGGGCCGTCCAGATCGCGCTGTACGCGTGCCGCTGCGGCGTGGGCGCCTGACTCGGCGAACAAGCCATGGGCGTGCGTCAGCGCCGCCACTGCCTGAGGTTTCCGGCCCGCTGCCAGGAGTGCCTGTCCTAGATCGGCGAAGGCGGCGGCCCGGACCAGCGGGCGAGGGCTTGCGCTGAGCAGGTCCACGGAGCGTTCGAGCCTGGCGAGATCGTTTTTCACGAGCCCGAGGGCCTGCGCCGCGATGCCCGTGGCGGTGGGCACGGCAGGGTTGCGTTCGGCGTGGGCTTCGGCCTGTGCGGCCAGGTCCTCGGCGAGCTCGTGGTCCGCACCTCGCAGGGCCATGCGTATCGCGGAATCGACCCAGTTGCGCAACAGCCGCCAGCGCATGAAGAAACCTTCCTGCTGCACTTGCCGAATCTTGTCGACGGCAAGCCCGATGTGCCCGTCGGCCTCGGCGTGAACCGCTTCCAGGAAGCGCACCGCGGCCGTGTTGCCCGGGTTCGGTTTGACCGCCAGTCTTTCCTGCGCTGCGGTCAGGTGCTCGCGCGCCGCTTCCCGATCGCCGCGCAGAAGGGCGATCCGGGAGCGGATCACGCGACCGTTCACCTGCTGGACGGGCACCTGTACGTCGTCTTCCAGGCGCTCCATGGTCACGAAGTCGGCGTCGGCGTCGTCGAGGCGGCCGAGCCCCAGATCGTGCTGGCCCTGTGCCCACAGCATCATCGCCTGACGCATCGACCCGGCATGGTCCGCCGCTTGCAAGAGCAGTCGTTCGCTGGACTCGAAGTCGTCCACGTGCAGGTGCGCGACGATCTCTTCGGGAAGGAAAGCGGAATCGACGGTGCTCAGCGCGGCAAAGCGCTCCAGCGCGACGGCGTTCTCACCCCCGTTCTGCGCGATCTCGCCGAGCCCGGACAGGGCCAGAACGTGCGCCTCCCGGTCACCGATCGCGGTGGCGGCACGCAGCGCGGTCTCGCCGGCCTCACGTGCCGCGACGAGATCGTGGTCCCGTGACAAGGCCAGTGCGCGCAGGGCGCCCAGTCTTGCCCCCATCTCCGGGGCGGCGCCCTCCATGGCGAGGGCGGTTTCGGCCCGGCGGCGCAATTCGCCGACGAGATCCATGTTCCACAGCGTCCCGCCGAGAGCAGCCTGCAGCCGACTGAACGCCTCCAGCGGTGGTCGGCCGGCCAGCAGCCGGTCGCCGGTCGACAGCGCCTCTCGGTTCCTGCCGGCCCGTGTCAGGCAGAGGATCGTCTGCTCGCCCACTACGAACCTCAACGGCCTTGCTGGTGGCACCAGTTCCAGGGCGCGCGTCATCAGGTCGGCCGCGAGGCCCGGCGTGACCGGCAGTACGTCGTCAGCGGCTCGCCGCAGCAGCGCTACGGCTTCCTCGTCTCCGGGCAGGGCTCCCCTGAGGATGTGTGGCACCGCGTCGATCGGCTGGTGGCCCGCGGAGACAAGGCGGTGGGCAGCCTCTCGGTGCAGAGCCTTCCGGGCTGACGGCGGGATGTCGACGTAGACCGCCTGGCGCAGCAGATCATGCCGGAAGACCAGATGATCGCCGTCGTCGTCCAGGAGTCCGGCGCGCACGGCTTCCTCGAGCGCCGCGATCAACGTGGCGGTTGTCTGGCCGCAGAGTGCGGCGGCGTCGTGGAAGCCGAACCTGCGTCCCAGCACCGCTCCCATCTGAAGGAAGCGCAGTGTGCTGGGCTGCAGGGACCTGAGTCTGCCGCGCACACCCACCACGAGCCGTGGGGGCACCAGCTCGTCCGAGGCCTCGGAAGTCCGCAGTCCCGCGAGCATCTCGACCGCCAGAAACGGATTTCCGCCGGCCCCGTCGAGCAAGTCCCGTACCTGCTCGTCAACCGCTGCACCCAGTGTGTCGCCGGCCAGTTGGCCGATGGCCGCGTCGGACAGTGGCCCCAATGGCAGAGTGACCACCGGGAGGTTGCCGGTCGCGGCTGCGACGACCTCATCCGCTGGGCCGGCGGGCTCCCGTCGCCCGGTCAGCATCCACAGAACCGGCGAGGTCCGCAAGCGTGTCGGCAGCTGCTTCAGGGCAAACCGGCTCAGCGGGTCGGCCCACTGCACGTCGTCCAGGGCGATCAGCACCGGCACGCTGCCGGCTCTGGCTTCGATCGCCTCCGCCAGGCGCTCCACCAGCCAGATCCGCTGATCGTGATGGTGCGCGAGATCGACAAAGGCATCGCCGGACAGAAGCGGCTGATCGCCGTGCAGGATGCACGCTGCCAACGACGAGAGCGGCACGAGGTGATGCAGCTCATCGGCCCTGCCGAGGCCGACCGAGAATCCCGCTGTCCTGGCCCTGGCGACGGCCTCGGCGAGCAGCGTGGTTTTGCCGATGCCCGGTTCCCCCTGGATCAGAGCCAACCCGCCGCTTCCGGTGTGGACCACCGAGGCGATCAGTGTCTGAAGCTCTGCGAGCTCGGCCTCCCGGCCGCGCAGACCGCTACGGGACAGCGAACTGCCTGACCCCGCCACTTACGCCCCTTCCTGTCCGCACTCGCAGGGTGAAGCCGGGCTCAGCCCATGCCGATTGGTGACTCCGCGCCGCGGCGTCGCCTGCCGCTGCCGGAAGGTTTCAGCCTCAGAAGGGTCGGCGAGCACCTCGGGCGGCAGAGAGACGGCGTGCTCACGCTCTCCGTCGGCGTGGAAGCACACGAGGGATTGCGTGAAGTCCGGCACGTCGCGGCTCTCCGCGGGCACGCCCTGCGTGGCCGTCTCGCGGCAGGCCAAAGCCACCATCTGCGATCCTATCGTGACCGAGAGTGTGCAGTCGCGCTTCTGGTGATTACGCGGAGCATGACGGAGATCGTCTTCCTCGACGTCGGGTGGGAGGCGGACGTGATCAGTGGTCCGCTCAGTTCGCTGATGGTCGTGACGGCGCTGCTCGTCACCGCCATTTCGAGCCGCCTGCTGCAATTGTTCCGGCGCAGTGCAGTCGTCCTTTGCTGGCGTCGGGAAAGGCCCGTCCACCACGGCTGACGTTTCGGACGGCGCAGAGCCGCCCCAAGTTTTGCGCCACTGGCTCGGAGTCACGCCGTACGCATCGCGGAAGAGTCGGCTGAAGTGGGCCGCGTTGGTGAAGCCCCAACGGCGGGCCACGCCGGAGACCGGGCCCTCACCACAGTCGCCCCGGGCGAGATCCCTGGCACACTCCTGCAGCCGACGGCGCTGGATCAGGCGGCTGACGGTGATTCCTTCCCCTTCGAAGAGCTTGTGGAGGGACCGGACGGACATGTTGTGAGCAGCCGCGATGATATCGGGTCCGAGCTCCGGCTCCCCGAGGTGCCGGTCCACGTAGGCGCAGACTTCCCAGACCTGGGTGTATCGGGAACCGACCGTGCCCGCCACGTCACCGGCGGCTCGCTCGGTGATGAGGGTGGCCACCAGGTCAGTGAAGTTGCAGGCCAGCCGACTGGCAACATGCTCGGGGCAGTCCGCGGCCGTCTCGGCCAGACTCACGAGAAGCGGTCCGACCAGGGCGGCCACCGGACCGTCCGCGTCGATCACGGTCGCTGTCACCCGCTTCAACTGGTCGTCCCGTACGCCGAGAGCGTCGCGGGGGACGAGGCAGGCCCTTATGTCCACACCGCGCGGGAAGTCGACCACATGCGGGCGCTCCGTGTCCCAGACTGCAAGCGTTCCCACGGCGAGCTCAGCCGCCCTTCCGCCTTGCTGCAGTACAGCACCGGTGGCCCCCACGACGGCGACCACGACAAAGGCCTTGGTCTGCCCGGTGTCATGGGCGATCCGGCGCAGGCTGCGGGTGAAGCATTGCGGATCCGCGTCTGTCGTGACGAAGAGCAAGTGCCCCAGTGGCCGGATCGTCATCCGGCCTTCCAGTGATGGTCCCCCGTACGAAGCGACCGTCACCGGCAGAGTGGCCATGGAGACAGCCCGGCTCCAGCGGCGAACCCTGTTCCTGCTGTCCGGGAATCCGGCCGTGTCGATCACGGGTGTCATGTGCGCCCTCCAGCCGGTCGCGTGCCGGGACCCGCTGCCGCACAAGCAGTCGGCTCGGCACCGCGTCCAGTTTGGAACACGGGATGACTTACGTCGTCGGCATGATGACTGCGAAGCGACTGCGAGGAGGCGATGCACCGACGGACTTTTGACTCTCAGCGCACTCCGGTGTTCTCTGCGCGCACGTAGACTGCACCTGTCCAGGTCAGAACACCGGCGCAGGGAAACATCGGATGTCGGGCACCATACTGTTCGGTCGGGACGAGGAGCTGGCGACTGTCGACGAATTGGTCGACGGACTCCCCGAGCGCGGCAGTGCGCTGCTGATTCAAGGAGCCCCCGGGATCGGCAAGTCCTCCCTTTTGGCCCATGCTGTCACCCGGGCCCGGAACTCAGGATTCACCGTCCTTGAGGCATGTGGTGTACAGGCCGAGACCCATCTGCCATTCGCGGGGCTGCACCAGCTGACCCGCACCATGATGGATCGCGTCTCGCGGCTCCCCCCCACACAGGCGGATGCGCTGCTGGGCGCCTTCGGCATGGCAGAGCCGTCCCCCAGTGCCTCGGTGCCCCAGTTCTTCATGATCGCCCTGGCCACACTCAGCCTGCTCGGCGAGGCGACCGCCGAAACCCCCGTGCTGCTGGTCGTGGACGAAGCCCAGTGGCTCGACATCCCGACCCTGGACGTTCTCGGGTTCATCGCGCGTCGCGTGGGTGCCGAACCCCTCGGCATACTGCTCGCCCTCCGCGAGGCTCACACGGCGTCGCTGGGCGCCCCCGACATCCGCGAACTACACCTGAAGCCCCTGGAGCCGGCCGCGGCCGACGCTCTGCTGGACGCCCGCAATCCCGGTCTCGAGCCAGGCGTACGCCGACGTGTGGTGGAGATGTCTGCCGGCAACCCCTTGGCCCTGATGGAGCTCCCGGTCACCCTCGGCGCGGACGGGACGCCCTCCGAGTTCGTGGCATCGCCGGCGCTCCACCTCACCGCCCGACTCGAGCGCGCTTTCGCCTCGCGCCTGGTCGATCTTCCTTCCGACACACGCCATGCGCTGCTCATCACGGCCGCCGACGACGGCGCCGCGCTGACCGAGGTACTCGCCGCCGCTTCGATACTCAACGGCACCGAGATTTCCGCACGCTCCCTGGAGCCCGCCATAGCCGCAGGTCTGGTGTGCGCCGACGAGTTCCGCATCGGCTTCACCCATCCCTTGGTGCGCTCCGCCGTCCTGTGCTCGGCAACGCTCGCGGACCGTCTTGCCGCCCACGGCGCACTTGCCCGTACCCTTCACGGGCAGCCTGACCGGCAGGCATGGCACCGAGCGTCGGCCATCGGTCGTCCTGACGAAGCAGTGGCGCGGCAACTGGACCAGGTGGCTCTCAGAGCGAGAGGGCGTGGCGCCGCCGCGGTGGCCATGACGGCGTTGGAACGCGCCACAGCACTGAGCGAAGTCCCTTCCGGAAGAGTGGCCCGCCTCTTGGGCGCCGCGGAACTGGGCCTCGAACTCGGCCAGACGGATCGCGCGTCAAGCCTGTTGCAGCAGGCCGAACCGCTGCGGCTCGGCGTGCTGGAGCGGGCACGGCTGCTCCTGCTGCGCGAGGGGCTCGAAGCGGATGTCGCGGTGAGCACACCCCGGCTCCATCTGCTGATCACAACAGCGGAGCGGGCCGCCGAGGCCGGCGATCCCGAACTGGCCCTGCGGCTGTTGCGCACAGCCGCGCAGCGGTGCTGGTGGTCGGACCCGGGGCGGGAACTGCGGGAGCGCGTGGTGGCTGCGGCCGAGCGGCTGCCCGTTCCGGAACTCCACCCGGACCTGGTGTACACGCTGGCCGCGGCCACCCCGGTGGAGCGGGCGGCGACGGTACTCGAGCGCCTGGAGCGCCTCGAACGTCAGGGCGGGTACGACTTTCTGGCCGCTGCCACCCTGGGCACGGCGGCCACGATGGCGAACGCATACGACCACGCGACCGGGTTTCTCCGGCACGCGGCGGCCGGACTGCGTAGCCAAGGCCGTCTGGGCCTGCTGGCACAAACTCTGGTGTCCCTCGCCTTCAGCACCATACACACGGTCGACTGGAAGATCGGACTCCCGGCTGTGGCCGAGGCGATGCGCCTGGCCGAGGAGAACGCCCAGCCGCGCTGGCTGACCGGCGCACGGATCGCGAAGGCTCAGTTCGCCGCATTGCACGGAGATCTGGACACGGCGCTCTCCGTCATCGGCGAGGCGGAGCGGCAAGGGCTGTCCGAGGCCCATCCCTCCCATCTCGCATTCATCCAAATCACACGTGGCCTGATCGGGCTCGCCGCTGGCAACCAAGCGGAGGCGTTCGACTGCGTCTGGCGGGTGTTCGACCCAGCAGATCCGGCTTACCATCCGTTCCTGCAGACCATCGCCATCGCGGAGTTGGCCGAGGCTGCAACGGGCGATGATCAACGAGCCATGGCGCGGCTTGCGTTGCAGCAGGTCGATGCGTCCGCCGGATCGAGCGAGGCCCAACTGATCCGGATAAACCTGGGATTCGCCCATGCGCTGCTCGCCGACGACGAGGATGCGGAAGAGCGCTTCCGGTCGGCGTTCGATCTGGACATGTCCCATGCGCCCTTTGCCCGCGCCCGACTGATGCTCGCCTACGGTGCCTGGCTCCGACGGCGTCGCCGCGTGATGGAAGCCCGCACTCCGCTCCGGATCGCCCGAGAGTCCTTCAAGGCCCTCGGTGTGGAGCCATGGTGCGAACGCGCCCGCCAGGAACTCCGCTCGGCGGGCGAGGGCAGCACGCGTCAGAGCCGTACCGACTGGGACCTGCTCACGCCTCAGGAGCTGCAGATCGCCCAGCTTGCAGCGGAAGGCCTCTCCAACAAGGAAATAGGCCAGCAACTGTATCTGTCACCGCGAACGATCGGCGCGCACCTGTACCGCATCTTCCCGAAGCTCGGGATCACCTCTCGCGGCCAGCTGAGGGACAAGCTGACCGCCAACTGAGCATGACCTTCCCGTCCGCGCACGCTCGTTGTCCCTCACTGCACAGTTGGAGTGCTGCTCAAGGAACCGCTGTACGGTTCCCGGGGTTACAGGCTTGCTGTGCTCGGCTTCGCTGCCGCCCGCTGCCGACGTTCAGTGGTCCAGTAAAGGAGGGCGAAGAGGGGGAGGGCGGCGCCGAGGACGGTGAGGGCCGTCCAGCCTCCGGAGTGGTAGACGACGGAGCCGAGCTGGGAGCCGACCGCGCCGCCGGCGAAGAACGTGGCGATGAAGGCGCTGTTGAGGCGGGCGCGGGCGGTGGGGTCGAGTTGGTAAACAGTGTGCTGGCCGAGGATCAGGGTGGTCTGTACGGCCATGTCGATGAGGATCGCGGCCAGGGCGATCAGTACGATGCTGTGTCCGCCGAACCCGGCGAGCGCGAAGGCCAGGGCGGCGACCACAAAGGCGATGCCCGTCATGGGACGTACGAGCCCGCGGTCGGCCCAGTGACCGGCGAGCGGGGCGATGGCCGCGCCGGCCGCGCCGACGAGGGCGAACACACCGACCCCGACCGGGGAGTAGTGGAAGCGGGGACCGGTCAGGACGAAGGAGACCGTGGTCCAGAACGCACTGAAGGCACCGAACATCGCCGCCTGGTAGAGGCCACGGCGCAGCAGCGCCGGGTGCGTGCGCACCAGCCGGACGGTGGAGCGCAGCACGTGGTGGTACGGGATGGTGGTAGTCGGCTCGTGCTGCGGCAGGGCCGCGCGTAGGGCCACCGCGAGCACGGCCATCAGAGCGGCAGAACCGAGGAAGACGGCGCGCCAGCCGGCGAGGTCGGAGACGAGGCTGCTCAGCGTGCGGGAGAGCAGAATGCCGGTGAGCAGACCGCTCATGACCCGGCCCACGATGCGGCCTCGGGCGTGGTCGGGGGCGAGGCTGGCGGCGAACGGCACGAGGATCTGGGCGACGACCGAGGTGGCCCCGCTGACGAGCGAGGCGATCAGCAGCATGGGGAAGCTGGTGGCGAGCCCCGCCGCCACGAGGGCGAGAGTGGTGACCGCCAGCAGAACGGTGATCAGGTTGCGCTTTTCCAGCCGGTCGCCGAGCGGGACCAGAAAGAACATGCCGATCACATAGCCGATTTGGGTGAGGGTGATCAGTGCGCCGGCGGTGGCCGTGCTGGTGTGGAAGACACCGCTCAGCGAGGACAGCAGGGGCTGGGCGTAGTACAGGTTGGCGACCGTCATGCCGGAGGCGACGGCCAGGAGCGCGACCAGCCAACCCGGCACGCCGTGAGGGGCCTTGGCGGTTGCGGGCCGACGCGTCGTCCGGGGGTCGGGTGATGCGGACATGTGCACCTTCTTGACGGGATGAGCCGGGAAACCGGCTCGGGCGGAAGCGCTATGCGGTGGCGGCAGCTTCCTCGATGCCGTCACCGCAGGCACAAGCGTCGATCTGCCCTCCGTGCTTCCTCACCTGAGGCGATGGTTCGGGATATCAGTCATCTCCATCAGAGATGAAGCTGTGGCCCGTTCCACCGGTGCCTCGGGGCGCGCCCGCAGCCGCCGAAGCGCAGGGGCTGAACGGATCAATCACACGGGCCGCGGAACAGCCGCGGCGGACCTTGTGGTGGCCGTCCCTCAAAGAGACCGAGGATCGTATCCGGACCGCCGGTGGCGTCGTCGCGTCGGTTCCACACATCGACGGCGTCCGATTGCTCATCCGCTGCGACAGGACTGACGGTGATCGCGCCTCGCTGGGTGTGGTCGGTGGAGTCGTCCTCACCTGACACGCCGAAGGCGAGGGAGCGTAGTCCATCGGCGTCGAGGTCGCCCGTCGCGGTGGCAGCACTGAAGCCGTCACCTGGCTCGGAAGCCCCGGGGAGCAGGAGGTGGCGGGAGAGGTCAGTGCGCCGGCACGGTCTCCAGCCACCGCAGGACTTCGGGGGTCACAGGGTCGGCTATGTCAGCGAATTCGTCGTGCTTCTTGAGGAACTTCGCCACGTAGGGACAGACCGGCACGATGCGCTTCCCGGAGGCACGTACGTCGGTCAGGGCCTGTTGGACGAGAAGCGAGGCCAGGCCCTGACCGGCGAAGGCGTCGTCGATTTCGGTGTGGTAGAAAACGCGCTGGTCATCGTGGTCGCGGTACGCGGTGAGGCCGACGGTTTTGCCGTCGACCAGGATTTCGTACCGGTGCTTGGCGTCCACTCGCTGGACAGTCGGAGCGGCGGCGGGCTGTGTCATCGTGTGCCTTTCAGTGACGCGTCGGGTTCTTGCGTGGCGCGATGGTGGCATTCGGAAGGGCGGGCGCGGGAAGGCGGTCGCCGTCGTAGCCATCGACGCCGCCGAAGCGGTCGGACGCGTGCTGCCACGCTTCCCGGGCTTCGACGATGTCTTCGTGGCTGCGGCCGATGAAGTTCCACCACATGACGATCTGTTCCTCGAACGGCGTCCCGCCGAGTAGCACCGCCCGAGCGGGGGTGTCCGTCTCGTTCGTCAGCGTCAGCGTGTCGTTGCCCGCGCCGAGGTAGCCCAGTTCCGCCGGGCGCAGGGGCGTTCCGGCCATGCGGACATCCCCTTGGTCGACGAGCAGACCGAACTCGAAGGCGGAGTTCACCTGGAGTGTGGTCGTCGAGCGCGGATCGAGGACGAGTTCGGCGCCGAGCAAGGGCGTGAACGTCCGCACCGTAGAGGTGTCACCGGCGAGGGATCCCAGAAACACTCTTATTTCTGCCCCGCCCACCCGGACCGGGACCGGCACGTAGTGCCGGAAGTCACGCCCGGTGTACCGGTGTTCTTCGGGCAGAGCCACCCACAACTGGACGCCGTGCAGGATCGTGGTGCGGGTGGTGGAGACTTCCGAGTGGCTTATGCCATACCCGCCCGTCATCAGGTTCAGCTCCCCGGGCCGTACGAACGCGTGGCTGCCCAGGCTGTCGCGGTGCTCGATCTCTCCGCTGAACAGCCAGCTCACGGTCTGCAGACCGGTGTGCGGATGGGGAGCGACGTCCATGCCACCCGTGTCGGCGACGTCGTCCGGGCCGTAGTGATCGACGAAGCACCAGGCCCCGATCAGCGTCCGGGCTCGCTGCGGCAGCGTGCGCCGCACCGTCATGGCTCGTGGGCCGCCCAACGGGACGTCCCGCGCGGACAACACGTCGACCTGTGGCGCGGACTCACCGTGGTCGGCTGCACCGTAACGCAGTGCGACGGGATCCACTTCGGCGTTGCTCATCGAACGCCCTCTCGCATTCGAGGATGATTCTATATTCAACAATCATGCCTGGTAGTAAGCCTGTGATCGCCACCTCAATGCGTCCGGCGGGCAGCGCTCAGGATCAGGTCGGTCACTGGGCCGGGGTCGCTCACGGCGACCGCGTGGGGTGCGCGGACCGTGATGGTGCGGGCGCCGGCCCGTTCGGCCATCCACTGCTCGGCGGCCGGTGGGATGTTGCGGTCCTCGGTGGCCACGAGGTACCAGCTGGGGATCTTCTTCCACGAGGCGGCGGTGGCCTTCTCCTGGAGGGCGGCCACCGTGATCGGACGCTGACCAGCGGCCATCACCTGGGCGGTCGGGATCGGGACGCCAGCCGCGAACTGCTCGCGGAACAGGTCCTTCTTGATGATCAACTCCTCGCCGGTGCCGCCGCCGGGCAGCGGGTACGACTGCGAGGACGTGGCCTGCGCCAAGGTGCTGCCGGGGTACTTGTTCGTCAACTCCAGAGCGCTTTCACCGATGTCGGGAACGAAGGCGGCTATGTAGACCAGCGCCTTGACACGCGGAAACTCGGCTGCGGCCTGGCTGATGACCGACCCGCCGTAGGAGTGACCCACGAGCACGATCGGTCCCTGAATGCTGTCCAGGACGCTGCGGATGTAGGAGGCGTCGCTCGCCAGTCCGCGCAACGGCAGTGCCGGTGCAAGTACGTGGTGACCCTGTCGCAGGAGGCGCTCGACGACAGCGCTCCAGCTGGAGGCGTCGGCGAACGCACCGTGAATCAGGACAATGGTGGGCTTGGCCGGGTGCTGGCGAGGGTCGGCCCGCTGGTTCTCCACTGTTGACGTGGCAGAGAAGGCGGCACCGGGGGTTGCCATGACGGCGGCGCTCGCCAGGAGGGATGCGGTGACGGTGCGGCGGGAGATCGGCGAGTTCATCGTTGACTTCCTACGGGGCGGTGAAGGGGATGCGTCCCCGGACGGAAGGGGACGGGGTGGCGCGTGAGCAGGGCGCCTCAGGGTTCCGCGACAGCCCGAACCGGTCGCGTCCGCAGATGATCGTCCGGTCGGGCAGCGGAGAGCGCCGCCTGCCGAAGCCGCCAGGCGGGTGGCTGGGGCCATGAGTGTCCGCGTCGCGGAGGAACCGCTGCCGGCCTGCGGTCGAAGCACGACGGCAAGGGGCCGAGGGGCAGCCCGACTCAGTGGGCGGTGGCCCGGACGGCCTCCTCGATCAGCTTGATGACGCGCTCGGGGTGGGCGAGCATCACCAGGTGCGAGGAGTCGACCTCGACGGTGGTCATGCCGGCCCGCTTGTAGCCGAAACGCTCCACATCGGGGTTGATGGTGTGGTCGGCTGCGGCGACGAGACCCCAGGAGGGCTTGGTCTTCCAGGCCGCCTTCGGCGCTTTCTCGCTGAAGGCCTGCGCGGCCAGCGGACGCTGGGAGACCGCGAGGACGGAGGCGAGGCGGGGGTCGACATCGGCGGCGAAGATGGACGGGAACTTGTCGATCTGGACCGACACGTCGGTGCCCGAAGTGGTCGAGCCCTCGATCGGGAACGGGGTGTACACGAGGGCGGTGGCGAGGTCGGAGTCCGGGAAGCGGCCCTGCAGTTCGCCCAGGCTCTCGCCCTCCTCCAGGGCGTAGCCGGCCAGGTAGACCAGCGCCCTGACGTTGTCCTCCACGCCGGCGACGGTGATGACGGCCCCGCCGTAGGAGTGCCCGACCAGGACGACTGGTCCGGGTATCTGACGGATGATCGCGGCGATGTAATCGGCGTCGCCGAGCAGGCTGCGGTTGGGCACCGCCGGGGCCACCACGTCCAGGCCGCGGGCGATCAGTTCGGGGATGATGCGGGCGAAGCTGGACGCGTCGGCGAAGGCGCCGTGGACCAGGACGACGGTCGGGCTGTCGGAACGGGACATGGCACAACTTCCTGTTGATGTCGTGGTGATCGGATGATGCGCGGCCGGGTGATCGGGTTCGGGCTCGCTGTGGTGTTGGGGCGAGCGGCGCCAGGAGGCACGGACGGCTGCCTCATTCGAGGCTTTTCGCCGGGCGGGACCGGCGCAGACCGTGTTCGAGCCGGGCGACGGGCCGCAGGCTTGAACAGCACATTAGGGGCGGACGGTGAAGGCGACTTGCCTGTCGGTGCATCACCTGTGGTCCGTCCGCGCCTCCGAGGGGTGCCGGGAGGGACGCCGTCGAAGGCCGTGCGTAGCAGCGGGCGGGGACGCGTCCCCTTCCTGGCACTTCCAGGCAAGAGGCGGTGCGTTCGAGGACGACAGGCGCCGAGACGTTCGCCCTAGCGTGATGACATCCCGTGCCGCGAACGCCCGGATGGCGGACGCTGATGGGCCGATGCGTCCGACAGCACCTTGCTTCATCGAGACGGAGCGTGGTCCTGCGTTCGCCAGTCACTCTGGACGAAGGAACGAGTACTGTGCCGTACATCACCGTGGGCCAGGAGAACTCCACCACCATCTACCTCTACTACGAGGACCACGGCACCGGGCAGCCAGCCTCATCCACGGTTTCCCGCTCGACGTCCACTCCTGGAAGCGGCAGAGCGCCGTGCTGCTGGAGGCCGGCTACCGGGTGATCACCTACGACCGCCGCGGGTTCGGGCAGTCCAGCCAGCCGACGACCGGCTGCGACACCTTCGCTGCCGACCTGAACACCGTGCTGGAGACCCTCGACCTGACGGACGCCGTCCGTTCATCGACGGCGGCCGACGGTCGTCAGGCCGTCGGTGTCGAGGCAACAGGGCCGAACACTTCGCTCTGGTCCCGTAGTACGGCCAGATCTGTGATGGCGTCGCCGCCATCGGCGAGCATCACCGCGAGATTGGTGACCATCCATCCCGGTCGTGGCCAGTACCGCGTGGCCGAAGAGGTGGAGTAAGCACTGGTCAGCCTGGTGGCATCAGCAAGGTCAGCCAACAACCGTGCCCCCGGCGTGCCCCACCACCCCCGAACCGTCAGCTGTGACATGGAGCTTTGGACGCGAACCGATACCCTGCACGCAGAAGGCGCCTTCCGCCTGGGCCGGCAGAACTGAGCTGTACCGAGATTTGTGGAGTCCCTGATGCCAGGGTTACGGTCCTGGCGAAGGAGAACCACCAGCACCATGGCAGCACCCCGTAAATACCCCGACGAGCTCCGCGAGCGCGCGATCCGTGAGGTCCGGGCCACCGGCCCGTCGCGCATGTCGCGCGGGATCTCGGCATCCATCCCGAAGCCCTGCGCGGCTGGGTCCGCCAGGCCGATGCCGATGCCGGCGACCGGGACGACCGGCTGACCACCGCCGAACGTGACGAGCTGAAGCAACTGCGCAAAGAGAACGCGGAGTTGAAACGGGCGAACGAGATCCTCAAAGCGGCCAGCGTGTTTTTTGCCCAGGAGATCGACCGTCCCCGGACGAGGCCGAGCAAGTGATCGACCACCTGCGCGAACGCGGCCTCGGGGTCGATCCCGTCTGCCGGGTGCTGGAGTTGTCACCATCCACCTACTTCGCCCGCAAGAAGCGGCCGAAGTCCGCCCGCCGGCTCCGCGACGAACAGCTCATGCCCCTGATCGAGGAGATCCACGCCGAGTCCGGAGCCACCTACGGGGCCCGGCGGATCACCCGCGCCCTGCGTCGCAAGGGCATCGAGGTGGCCCGGTGCACGGTCGAGCGGCTGATGCGCGAACTGGGCATCGAGGGCGTCATCCGCGGCCAGCGGCGCCGCACCACCGTTGCCGAGCCGTCGGCGCCCCGCCCGCCGGACCTGGTCGACCGCGACGTCACCGCCTCCCGTCCCGACCAGCTCTGGGTGGCGGACATGACGTACGTCCGCACCTGGTCGGGCTGGGTGTATGTCGCGTTCGTCCTGGACGTGTACTCACGGATGATCGTCGGCTGGCAGGTAGCGAACCACATGCGGACCGAACTCCCCCTGGACGCCCTGGAGATGGCCCTGTGGAGACGGAGGATCAAGACAGACTCCGGCCTGATTCACCACAGCGACCGCGGCTCGCAGGGTGGATTCAACTGGTCGTCGCAACACCCTGATCTCGGAGGTGTGCGATGTGGCTACGGCGGACTGGAGTTTGAAGACCAGCGATGTCCCGGAGGGGCGGCGTCGGCAGTGGCGCGCTGACCGTGCGTTGCGGCCGGCGATGCG
>NZ_JBEYFS010000105.1:0-38762 GCF_040634475.1 Streptomyces sp. NPDC007095 | reverse complement strand
TTCGCCGATCCGCACTCGCCCTGGCAACGACCGACGAACGAGAACACGAACGGGCTGCTGCGCCAGTACTTCCCGAAGGGCACCGATCTCTCCCGATGGTCGTTCACGGACCTCGAAGCCGTCGCCATGGCGATCAACAACCGGCCCCGCAAAGTTCTGGGTTGGCGGACGCCGGCCGAGGTCTTCGAACAGCAGCTACGCTCGCTGCAACAGCCCGGTGTTGCAACGACTGGTTGAACTCGCCCAATACGTGTCAATTCGGTACACCGACCGGCTCGCCGACATCGGCGCCCCTGCATCGGTCGGTTCCGTCGCGGACTTGTACGACAACGCGATGGCCGAGGCACTGAACGGCACCTTCAAGGCCGAACTGATCGAGATGCAGGGACCTGGACCGGCTTCGACCAGGTCGAGCGGGCGATCTTCCAATGGGTCACCTGGTACAACGAAGAACGCCTCCACTCCGCGCTCGACTACGTACCGCCCCCCGAGTACGAACGCGACTTCTGGCGAAGCCGGGAACGCACCACGCAGTCCGCCTGAAACAAGATCACCGGACTCTAGGAAACTCGGGGCAGCTCAGTCCTGCAGTTCCACCGCGTCCGGGTTCAGCTTGACGGTGAGCACGAGCAGTCGGTTGGGCGGCTGAACGCGCACGGTGTGACGTTCCTGATCCGCCAGTACGAGCACGACGGCCGGAGTGTGGCGCACCAACGCAAGATCGAGGCTGGAGCAAAACCTGCGCATCTTCATTACCAGAGGCGAGGCGTCGGCGCACAACTGGCGTCGTTATTTCAGGTGACGCCTCAAGCCACCGCGGGGGCTTGGGCGCTAGATGCTCCTAGCCTCTTATTGCACTTGAGCAGTTCCGGAAGCGTGCGTCTGCCTTTCTGGGCTCGAATCACCGAAATGGGGGGCGTGATGGTGGCGTTGGTAGGTCGAGGAGGTTTGCTTCACGCCGCCCGCATCGGCTGGCTCTGTGTGGCGGGTGTGGGCAAGGCCTTGTGTGTGGGCCTTGCGGTTGCCGTCGCCGCCGGCGCGGGTCTGGCAGCGTCCGTGATCCCGGCCGGCGTAGGGGTGCCGGCTGCGCACGGAGTAGCCGCCCTTTCTCTCCTTGCGCGGGCCCGGACAGCCGCCGGAAGGGTGCGTTTTCGCCTGAGGCTGTTCGCTGTTTCGGCCGCAGCAGGCGGCCTTCACCACTTCGTCGTAAGTCAGCCCTCTTCGGCGACAGGGCACTCTGCTGGTGTCCTCCGTTGCATGGTTCAGGGCCTGGGGGTCGCCGGGATCGCCGTGTGTCTGGGGCTGAGCGTCGCCGGACTGGTGATGGCAGCAGCCGACAGCGGCACGAACCTGATGTGGTTACGGCGGGTCCTGGACGGATGGATGATCGCAGGGTCGCTGCTCACTCTGTGCTGGGTGCTTCTGCTGCATCGCGCCGATCAAGGTGGTGACGTGATGGCATCGGTGCTGGGTGTCGCACGCGTGGTGACGGACATTCTTGTCTTGGGTCTGGTGGTCGCCCTCTGCTTCTGCCTTGAGCGCGGGAAGCGCACAGCGACCACGGTGGCGGCCGTGGCCGTTGTGGTCCTGGCTGTCGGCGACATGCTGCGCATCCTCTTGCCGGTGCCGGGCACCTGGTACGGGGTCCCTCTGGCGGCGACCTGCTCGATGACCGGGTTACTCCTGGTCGCTGCCGTTCCGTGGATGCCGGGGGGTGTCAGCGCCGTGGGGGTCGGTGAACGGGCGCTGTCGGTCGTCGGGGTGGTGGCCGGCTTTGTGCCTGTGGTCGTCTGCCTGCTCGCCCTGGGGGCTCACGTGCTCGCCGGTGGCCGCACCGATCCGGTGATGACGGCCCTGGCAGGTACGGTGCTTCTGGGGTTCGGCGTCCGGCAGAGCATCGTTCACGCCGACCACCTGCGTATCACGCGAGAGGTCGTCGCCCGGGAGGCCCATTACCGCACCCTGGTCGACGGCTCGTCCGACGTGATCACCATCCTCAGTCTGGACGGCCGTGTGCTCTACGTCAGTCCGGCCGCCCGTCACGTTTTCGGTCACCGGCCGGAGGATCTCGTAGGCGCTCGCTTGCCCCTGTACACCCACCCGGACGACACGACGCCGCTGATGCAAGCCGTTGAAAGGCTGCGGCGGGAAGCCGAGCCGGGCGACCGCGGCCCGGGCCGCCACGTGTTCTGCCGGGTCCGGGCCGCTGACGGGGGATGGCGCCATGTCGAGTCGACGATCAGCCTCCACCCCGAAGGACTGATCTTCAGCAGCCGCGATGTGACTGAGCGGGTCGCACTGCAGGCGCAGCTCGAACGCCGTGCCTTCCACGACGCGTTGACCGGCCTGCCCAACCGTGCGTTGTTCACCGACCGTGTCGCCCACGCACTACGGAAGCGGACCGCCGGCACGACTCCGCCGGCAGTGCTGTTCCTGGACCTGGACGGCTTCAAGGCCGTCAACGATTCGGCCGGACACGCCATGGGCGATGCCCTGCTCATTCAGGCTGCCCGTCGGCTCCAGGCATCCGTGCGGGCCGGCGACACCGTCGCCCGCCTCGGCGGCGATGAGTTCACCGCACTCCTGGAAGGAGAGGCGGGGGCATGCCCGCCGCCGGCCAGGGAAGTAGCTGAACGGATCTTGTCAGCCCTGACCAAGCCGTATCGCATCGGCAGCACTGACGCGGTGGTCTCGGCTTCCATCGGCATCGCGGTCGCCGTGCCAGGCATCACACCCGAGGACCTTCTGGATCACGCCGACCAGGCCATGTACGAGGCCAAAACCGCAGGTAAGGGCCGCATTCGCATGCACCACCCGCAGTCACAGGACGTCTGCAGCGGCATGCTGAACCACTGACGACGCGACGCACGTGCATCCGCTCTGATCCCCTTCGCCATCAGTCATGTATTCCGGTACGCCCTGTTTCGTGTGGAGTCGGCGGTATGTCCCGGGGTGGTTCAGCAAAGCCTGGCAGGCAGGTGGACGGAGTGCACTCGACGTGCCTGGCTGCACGCTGTCCCGTGGCGAAGCAAGTTGTCCTCGTCACGCGAGCCCAGCGAGAAGCCGAACTCCCGAGGCTCGGGTCGGATCTGCTCGATCAGCTGCTCGTCCCGCAGGCATCGGGCGGACTTCGGCCTGGTGCGGCGGGCGTAGTGCGACGAGATCGACAGGTTCAGTTCCCGGCACACGGGCTCGACCCCGAAGTCGTCGCGGAGGTGGTTGATGACCGCGTCGGCCTCGTGCGGGGCTGGTCGAGCTCCTTGGCGAAAAACACCGACGCGGCCTTGAGGGTCTCATTGACTCGCGTACTCGGCGTTCCACTTGCGGAGTTGGGCGACATGCGAGACCGGGGCCGCCTGAGGACTTCACCTCGTGGACGGCTCGCTCACGCAACCCGTCGCAGTACTTCCGTGGTGCAGGCATCGGACCTGTGTTCTCCCGTCTGCCACGACGATCAGGCGTGGCTTCAAGGCCTCCACGAAATCCAGTTCAGCTCAGACTGCAGTGCCTATCAACAGATCGCGCGGAACATCGGTGGTGAATCCTTCGTCGAGGCCAACGCCGACGAACGCCTGGAAGTGTTCTTCCACGCCTCGGACCAGGCCGCCCGGCACACCGCTCGGATGTTCGGCCAGCGGGCAGCGGGTTACGCGGTGTCCAGTTGAACGCCCGCTGCCCAAGATGAGGACAGCGGGCCAACTGATCATGAGTCACGTCAGGGATGCCGCCACCACGTGAACGAACCCGGGCGCGGGAACAGGTCGATCTTCCGCGAGCCCTCAGGCGGGCCGTCGAACAGGTCGCGAGTTGTGGACCTCCAGGGCGGCGCGGACCGCCGACTCCAGGGCACCCTCGATCCAGGCCGGCTTGAGGGAGGTGTGGTCACCCGCGAAGTGCATCGGGCCCTCGGGCACGGGGATGGAGGGCAGCAACTCGGTGTGCTGGCCGGGCAGCAGTACGGACGCCTCTCCGTAGGCGTAGGGGTCGCGCAGCCAACTCTGGGTGCGTCCGGCGCCGGTGTAGAAGACCTCGACGCGCTGGCCGTAGACCTGCTGCAGTCCGCACAGGGCGTGCGGGTAGCGGGCCTCGTCGTCCAGGGAGTCCCAGCGGAGTGCGTCGTCCGCCCAACTGTAGGAGGCCAGGACCACTCCGCCGGAGCTGCCGGGCACCGGGTGGGAGGGGTGGTACATGAACCGGTTGGCGTTGTCCGACACCGAGCCGCCGCCCACGACGTGTGCGGCCTCGGGCTGGTCGCGGGAGACGGCACGGTTGGCGGCGTAGTGGGTGCGCTGGCCCGGGGGTGATGTGGCCGGCCGGCACGGAGGAATGGGCGCCGAGCAGGCTGCCGTCGGCGGCTGCGCGGCCGGTGCGGTAGGCGTCGTACAGCTTCGGGTCGATCCGGCCCAGCTCGCGCTTCCAGTCGGCCTCCGTGAACTCCCACCAGCGGCGGCTGAACTCCAGCAGCACCTTCGTGGCGCTGTCATAGTGCAGTTCCGTGACCGCGCGGCGCTTGCGATACGACATCAGGGGGCTGATCTGTACGTGCCGTAGACCGGAGAAGGGCACGGTGACCACGGCGGCGTCCGCAGTGAACTGCTCGCGTACCACCGGGCCGTCGCGCCCCTCGGGGGCCGTGTCCACCCACACCTGAGGGCCCTTGCGGCCGACGTGCCGGGTGTCGGAGGAAGGACGGTCGGGGTCGTGGTACTCGACGCGGGTGACCCGGCGGTCGAACCGGACCGTGTCGCGCACCTGCGCCAGCAGCGCGTCCGGCAGCACCGCCGTGCCGCCCTCCAGCTCCCAGAAGGCGGTGTCGGGGCTGATGAGGGAGGAGCCGATGAAGCTGTGGATGAACGACAGGGGCAGGCGTGACGTGAGGTTCTCCAGGGTGCCGATCAGGTCGACCGTGCGCTCGTCCAGCCCCGCGTGCTCGGTCAGGAAGCGGAACATCGACCAGTCGCCGAACCGCTGGATGACCCTGGCCCAGCCCTGCACCCGTTCCGGCAGCGGCTTGTCGACCCGCTTGCCGCCGGCGTCCACGGTGCTGAACTCGTCGCGCACCGGATCCAGCACCGACCGAAGGATGGCCGCGGCGGGAGTGTCCCAGCGGGCGCGCGGCACACCGAAGGACCGGTTGATGCGGCGGGGCGCGCGGGCGTAGTCCACGCGCCGCATCCGGACGCCGTTGACGTGAATCCAGGTGCGGTTGGCGGGCCGGCCGTCACCGTCGACGTCAACGTAGTGGAAGCGCCGCTTCTTCAGGTTCAGTTGGTCGATCAGCCCCATCACCAGCGGGTGGCTGGCGGGCAGGCGCATGGCACCTGCCTCGGCGTACTGGAGGGGGTCGGCGAAGGGCTGTGCCGCCCGTTCGTGGCCGCCGCGGCGGAAGGTCTTGATACGTCCGCCCGCCCGGTTGCCGTTCGCCTCAAGAACGGTCACGTGGTGGCCCGCCCGCTTCAGCAGCAACGCCGTCACCAGACCGGCCGGGCCGGCCCCGACGACGAGGACCTTCTTGGGCGTGGCCGTCCGCTGAGCGGGCAGTCCGTCCTTGAGCACGCGCTCGTAGCGTGGCACCAAGGGGCGGTCTTGGTCGTCCACGACCAGAAGGGCCCGGGCCACAGTCAGGCACCTGTCGAAGTCCGCGCCCCGGGTGGGCGCCGGTGCGGCCGGGACGGCCTGTACGGGCATCGCCGCGGCAGGCGTGCCACTGGCCAGAGTCGTGGCCGCCGCAGCCGTTCCCGCTGCCGTTGTGAAGCTGCGCCTGGTCAGGCCTGAACCTGCCACGACGGCCTTGTGATCTTCAGTCATGACGCACTTGTACCGGTCGGCCGACCCCACCCGCCCACCAGCGCCGCGGCGTTGCCCCGAACGAGCGATGCCGAGGTCAAACCGCTGACGCACAGTCGGACATCCGCGGAGCGGCGCCTTCGGTGACGTCCCCGAAGGGATGAAAGACAGACGGTGACCCGCGTGTCACGGCCGCCTTGTCGGCACACTCCCAGATGGCCGCGTGGCCGTGCGCGGTCGGTGGGGGAACGGGCGGGGTGAACCGGAGCGGCATGGCTGCCGCCGCCGGAACTCCGGCGGAGCAGGGGGGGCAGGCGTGGCACGAAGGGTTTCGCTCAAAGGCAGGGCACGCTATTGGTTCGACACCACTTTGGCACGTGGCATCCCGGCGCTCGTCGGCTGGCTGGCTCTGGGCTGTCTCGTCGTCGTCTTCCCGGTGAGCGCCGTGCTGGTGTGGACGGACCCACATGCGCCCGCGTCCCGTTCGGGGAGGCTGGCAGCGATCTGGCGTCTCACTGGTGAGACGTTGCGGCTCGGCGGGGCGACAGGCCCGCTTCTGCGCGTACTGTTGTCGGTACTGCTCGCCCTGGTCGCCCTGGTATACGTCTCCACCCTCGTCGGTCTGATCACCACCGGGCTCACTGAGCGGCTCACCGCGCTGCGGCGAGGCCACTCCACCGTCATCGAGCAGGGGCACTCGGTGGTGCTGGGCTGGTCCGAGCAGGTGTTCACGGTGGTGAGCGAACTGGTGGCCGCCAACGCCAATCAGCGGTATGGCGCGGTGGCCGTCCTGGCGGACCGGGACAAGACCACGATGGAGGAGGCCCTCAGCAGAAAGGTGGGGACCACCGGCCGTACCCGGCTTGTCTGCCGTAGCGGTTCCCCCACCGACCCCGATCTGCTCGCTCTGACCAACCCCGGCGCGGCCAGTGCTGTGCTGGTGCTGCCCCACGACGATCCGTCAGCGGACCCGGAAGTGGTCAAGACGCTGCTGGCGCTGCGGTCCGCACTCGGAGAGGAGGAAGGTCCGCCTGTCGTCGCCGCCGTCAGAGACGACCGGTATCGGCTGGCGGCCTCCCTTGCCGCGGGAGCGCGTGGCATTGTCCTGGAGAGCGACGCGATCACGGCCCGGCTGATCGTCCAGTCCGCTCGCGGGCCGGGACTCTCCCTGGTATATCGCGACCTCCTGGACTTCGCCGGAGACGAGTTCTACCTCACCTTCGACGCGGCCCTGACCAGCCGCTCCTTCGGTGACACGTTGCTGGCCTTCGCCACCTCCAGTGTGGTCGGCCTGCTGCGTGACGGCAGGCCCTTGCTGAACCCGCCGCCGCAGACCCTGATCGGCCCCGACGACCGGCTGATCGTCATCACGCGAGACGACGACACCGCACGGCGCAGCGACTGCTCCGGGCTGGTCGACGAGTCGATGATGACGCCCTGGCAGCGAGCGAGTGCCCGGCCCGAACGGGTCCTGATCCTCGGCTGGAACCGGCGGGCCTCGCTCATCGTCGACCAGTTCGGCCGGTACGCCGTGCACGGCTCGGTCATTACCGTGGTGGCGGACCGGAAGGAGGTAACGGCCGAGCAGGTACGGGACGCGGGTTCAGACTTCGCACGCCGGCTGACCATGACGTTCCGGCCTGGAGACGTCACCCGGCCCGAGGCGCTGCGGTGCCTGGAGATCGACTCGTACGACAGCATCGTCGTGCTTGGCCCGGACCCCGTTCCGGGACAGCAGCCCGACGAGGCAGACAACCGGACCCTTGTCACGCTCCTCGTTCTGCACCTGCTGGAACAGGAGACCGGACGGGAGCTGCCGGTGGTCACCGAGATGACCGACGACCGCAACCGGACGCTCGCCCCCATCAGCCCCGGAGTCGATGTGATCATCAGCGGAAAACTCATCGGCCTGCTGATGGCTCAGATTTCTCAGAACCGGCACCTGGCCGCCGTGTTCGAGGAACTGTTCTCCCTCACCGGCAGTCAAATTCACCTGCGACCGGCGGCGTCGTACGTCCTCCCCGACTGCGAGGCGTCCTTCGCCACAGTCGTCGCAGCGGCGCAGCAGCGGGGCGAATGCGCCATCGGATACCGCCGCCACGACCGGGCCACGGCCGTTCCCGACCACGGAGTGCGTATCAACCCGGACAAGAGCGAGCGACGGCGCTGGACCGATCGCGACGAGGTGGTCGTGATCGCGCAGGACTGATGCAGCCCCTCACAGCAGGACGTTGGTGATGCCGACCACCGGACGGGCAGCCAGGATCATTTTGGTCTGCGGGAACAGTCACAGGCGGCGTCTCGACGCAGGCGATCCGCCTGTCAGCCTCCGCATGGGAGGGCCGGGACCTCGTCACCGTCCAGGACATCACCGGTGACGGCGTCACCGATCTCCTCTACCGCACTGACGCATGTACGATCGCGGTGTCCGGACGCGGTCCGAACGCGGTTCAGGCGAACAGCCAGACGATCACAATGCCAGGGCCTCCGGGGGTTCTCGGTCGCGCCGAGCGCCGATACGTCGATCAGGCGCTCCGCGTAGCCGCCCCCTCCTCCGGCGGTGGTCACGGTTCCCAGCCGCGCTTACCACGAGCTGTTCTACTACCACCGGGTCGGCAACGTTCGTTCTTACTCTTGCTGCGCTTGGCGATTGCCACCGCGCGCACCGGGGGCGGAACGTACGAGCCCCGGGTGGCCCAGGCGATGCTGGGCTTCGCGTCGGAGGGCAGGTGGCTGCGGTTCGTCCGCTCCCGGCTGGGCGCGATGTTTCCGTACGTGCCGAAGCAGCCGGGCTGGAACAAGCGGCTGAGGGCTGCGTTGCCGCTGGTCAAGCGGGCGATACGGCTCCTTGCCACGGACACCGACTTCTGGTTCGACAACCACGGGATCATCGACTCCACCCCGGTCGAGTGCGGACGCTCGCGGCCCGCGGTAAAGCGGTCGGACCTGGCCGGCTGGGCCGGATGCGGGTACTGCGCCAGCCACTCCCGGTTCTTCTGGGGCCTGCGGCTGTACCTGGTGTGCACCCCGACGGGCATGCCGATCCTGTGGGCCCTGGCGAACCCGAAGCTGGACGAGCGCGAGGTGCTGACGGCGATGCTGGACCGCGAGCCGGACGCGGTCACCGACCGGCCCGGCCTGCTGCTGATCGCGGACAAGGGCTTCGCGTCCAGGGAGTTCGAGGCCGATCTGGCCTTGCGCGGGGCAGAGATGCTGCGGCCGTCGTTCAAGCGGGAGGAACGCCACAAGGGCGAGTCCCTGCTGAAGTCGGTGCGGCAGCTGATCGAGTCGGTGAACGACACTCTCAAGGGCCAGCTCGACCTTGAACAGCACGGCGGCCGGACCTTCGAGGGTGTGGCTGTCCGCGTCGCTCAGCGCGTCCTCGCGCTTGCCGCGGCGATCTGGCACAACCACAAGACAGGACAGCCAGTCATGCGATCCCTGATCGCCTACGACCACTGATGCGCCTGAGCGTTTCAGTTGGCGAGGTTCGCCGCTCGAAGCGCTCAGCGCTGTTCAGGAAGCCGTTCAGGGTCGCTTCGTTCAGAACGGCTCGAAGCTCGGCTGAACGGGGCCGATCTCTCCGGCGACGACCAGTTCCTCCAGGTCCTCCGGTTCCAGGAACTCCAGAGCTTCCGGTTCGATGCCGTGGTATCGGTCCACGTCGAGGAGCCGCCGCACGAACGCGAGGGCGAAACTCGAGAATGGACCATCGAAGGTCTCGCAGCCCTCTTCATGGAGCATTGTGACGATCTTCCAATGCTCCGGGTCTGGGTCGCAGGGCAGGAAGAAGTGCTCGTCGCCGCTGTAGTCGTATCCCCAGGAGATCAGCCCACCGGGTTCGGGGTGGAAAGGGTACGGGACATGCTCGGCGTCGCCGCGGCTCAGAGCCCTGTCTCGACGCTCAGTGAACATCTGGTGCGTCTTGTGCATGCGCTTCAGCAACGGGCTCGATCCGCGCGGGTGGAAGACAGCGAGCTCGCCGGAGATGACCCCGCTGCCGTAGGCATTGAGGAACGTCTTGAAGTCGCTGGGCAAAGCGGAACCTATGTGTTGCTCGACTTCGTCCCAGTCATCTGGGTTCGGTTGCCGGTGGGAGGGCCGGCCCAGCAGGGCCTTCAACTCATCCAACGAGGACATGTACTGCTCCAAGTCTGATCAGCGGGGATCTGCGCCGCCAACTTAGCCGGGGCGAGCCCGTGGGTCGAGTGGCTCAGGGCACCCCGACTGCTCTACTACCGGCAGCTCAAGCGATTGCTCGACACCTACGCCGAAGATCTGGAACAGGCTTCGATGCCGAGCGCTCACTCGCGAACTGAATCGCTCAGCCGCAACTGATCACATCGGACTGACTCGTCTAGTGATGAAGCCCCTGTAACGGTCCTGCGAGGTGCTGGCCGCACTCAGGAACAGGATGGCCGAAGTCGGGCTGCGTCTACACCCGGACAAGACCCGGATCGTGTACTGCAAGACTGGCTCGCGCCGCGGCTCCTTCGAGCACGAGGCGTTCACGTTCCTCGGGTGGACGTTCCGCGCCAGGCGAAACCGGACTCGATGTTGCGGATGTATCGGACCTGGACGGTGTGGCTCTTGCCGGAGGCACGGGTGACGGGACTGGTGCCGGCGTAGCTCTTGCGAGCCTTCGCGGAGCGATAGCGGTCGGGGCCGTCTCCCGATTCAGCGAGCACCCGGGCTCCGGTGATCTCCGCGATGCCGGGCATCGAGAGGCAGATCTCAGCGTCCGGGTGCGCCAGAAAATGCGACTTCACCTGCTCTTCCATCGCGGCGATCTGATCGTTCAGAGCGATGATCAGACGGGCGTGCGCAGTGGCGGCTGCGTAGGCGGCGGTGACCTGTTCAGGCAGGCCGAGTTGCGGCCCGCGCGGTGCGGTCTGGATGGTGGCCGCTTTTGCCTCCCGGTTTCGTCGGCGGTGCCGGGCCAGGACAGCGGTGAAGTTTCCCCGAGGAAACCTCTATAGCGGGACGCCAGTACCACGGCGTATGCCAGTTCCTCCTGACGAGAACTGGGAGCGAGACGCGTGGGCGAGCCGAAGCGGATCTCCTGGCCGTCGCGTCTCGCGTGGCCACAGTTCCGGGCATCCCGAGCGGAGTGTTCGCGGTGGTCACGAACGATGAGGCGGAGGAGATCGGGCTCGGGCGACGCGTGGAACTGCCGCTCGGACGGTCCTCGACAGGACCGACGGTCGGCGGGGAGGGCAGCACCGGCGTGCGGCGCTCCGCCGACTCGACGGCTCCCGACAAGCCGGACAGGTACGGACTTCCAAGATCATGGAGTTCTCGACGCCCATGACCTGCCTGGAAGACCGTGCCTGCCGACGCCTCATCCCCGATCCCGCCTGCCCTTGACCAGCTCAGTGAGCATCCAGAGGTGGTGGCGGGGGAAGTCCCCGGCCTTCTGCAACGACTTGCCGAGGTGCCCGACCCGCGCGATCCGCGCGGGGTGCGGCATGCCCTGACCGTCGTGCTCGCGCTGACCGCGTGCGCGGTGCTGGCCGGGGCAACCTCCCTGCTGGCGGTCGGCGAGTGGATCGTCGACACCCCGTCCCGGCTGCTCGAACTCCTCGGCGTGCGGCCGGACCCACTGTGCCCGAAGGGCGCCTGCCTGGGGACGACGCGTCACTGCAGGGCGTCCGTTGCCTGATGCGGCACTAATCTCCAGATGCAGTCCCGATCACTGTCAAGGGATCGAGGGGCGGCTCCCATTACAACAGGACATGTGACATAGTACTGCCGTGTCCACTCCTCTTCGGATCGTCGTCGTGGGCGCCGGTATCGTCGGCGCGGCGATAGCCCGTGCCCTGGTCCGCGCAGGCTGCGACGTGACCGTCGTCGACCGCGGCCCTACGGCCGGGGGCACCTCCGCCAGCGGTGAGGGCAATCTGCTCGTCTCCGACAAGGAACCCGGCCCTGAGCTGCGGCTGGCGCAGCGTTCGCTCGCTGCCTGGGCGCGGATCGGGGACGAGCTGCGCGACGAGCTCCCCGCCGGATTCCCCAGCCTCGAACTGGAACGTAAGGGCGGCCTGGTGGTCGCCACGACCGAGGCCGGCGCGCAGGCTCTGCTGACGTTCGCAGACACCCAGCGGGATGCCGGAGTGCTGGCCGAGACGGTGGACGACGCCTGGGCTCATAAGCTCGAGCCCGACCTGACACCGCACAGCACTGCCACGGTGTTCTACCCCGAGGACCTGCAGGTGCAACCGGTGGCCGCAACCGAGGCACTGCTGGCCGCGGCCCGCCGCCACGGCGCGCGCGTACACCAGGGCGTCGAGGTGACTGGGCCGGTGCTGTCGTCGGGCCGGCTCGTCGGCGTACAGGTCGCTTCCGCAATCCTGCCCGCCGACGCCGTGGTGCTCGCCGCCGGACCCTGGTCCGGCCTGGTCGCCGAGCGGCTCGGCGTTCTTCTCCCGGTGCGTCCGCGTCGCGGCACGGTGCTGGTCACCTCGCGGATGCCGGTCCGAATACGGCACAAGGTGTACGACGCCGACTACGTGGGCGCCGTCGGCTCGGGCTCGGCCGACCTGCAGGTCTCCAGCGTGGTCGAGTCGACCGCCGGCGGGACCGTCCTGATCGGGTCCTCCCGGGAGCGCCGCGGCTTCGACGAGCGGATCGAGGCTCGGGTGCTCGCCGCGCTGGCCGCCAAGGCATTGCTGTTGTTCCCCTTCCTGGCCGACGCGCAGGCGATGCGCGCGTACGGAGGGTTCCGGCCGTTCGTCCCCGACCACCTGCCGGTGATCGGTGCCGACCCGCGCCTGCCCGGTCTGTGGCACGCAACCGGGCATGAGGGCGCCGGGATCGGCCTGAGCCTGGCCACCGCCGAGCTGCTGCGCGACCAACTCCTGGACGGCTCCGCCGATCCGCTGGCCGACGAGTTCCGCCTGGACCGTCCCACTCTGCTGCCGCACCTCGAAGGGGCCGCCCGATGACGGGGATACATATCGAGGTCGACGGGGACCGGATCGCCGGCCTGGCCGGGCAGAGCATCGCCGGGCTGCTGCTGGCTGACGGGCGGGTGGCCTGGCGGCGTACCCGCACCGGCCGCCCCCGCGGTGTCTTTTGCGGGATCGGCGCCTGCTTCGACTGCCTGGTGACCGTCAACGGCCTGCGCGACGTGCGGGCCTGCCAGCGGCGGGCCGCGGACGGCGACAAGGTCGACCTGCAGGAGGACGATCGTGACTGAAGTGCTCGTCGTGGGCGGCGGACCGGCCGGGATGGCCGCGGCGCTGGCCGCCCGCCGCCACGGCGCCCGTGTCGTGCTGCTCGAAGCCGGTGACGACGTCGGCGGGCAGTATTGGCGGCATCTGCCGGGCGGGCGTGCCGACACGAGCGAGCGGCTGTGGCATCACGACTGGGACCGCTTCGTCGCGATGCGTGACGAGCTGCTGGGCGACGAAGGCTGCGAGGTCGTGACCGGCGCGCACGTCTGGTCGGTCGACCGGCGTGATGACGCCCCGCCGCTGGTGCACGTGTTCGTCGGCGAACCGGACGGGCAGGGGCGCGAGCCGCGTACCTTCGATCCGGCGGCCCTGGTGCTCGCGACCGGGGCGTACGAGCGCACCCTGCCGTTCCACGGCTGGGACCTGCCCGGGGTCTTCACCGCCGGGGCGGCGCAGGCGCTGGCCAAGGGCGAGCGGGTGGCCGTCGGCCGCCGCGTCCTGGTGGCCGGTGCCGGGCCGTTCCTGCTGCCCGTGGTCTCCAGCCTGCTGCGGATCGGCGCCGAGGTAGCGGGTGTGGTCGAGGCGGCCGGCCCGGCGCAGCTCGCCGGAGGCTGGGCAACCCGGCCGTGGCAGCTGCTCGCGGCTCGACGCAAGGCCGGTGAACTGGCCGGGTATGCCTGCCAGTTGGCCGCTCGCCGCATTCCGTACCGGACCGGGGCAGCAATCGTCGCGGCGCACGGCATCGATCGCGTGGAGGCGGTTACCGTGGCGCGCCTGACCCGGGACTGGACACCGATCCCCGGCACCGAACGACGGATCGAGGCCGACGCCGTCTGCGTGAGCCACGGCTTCGTCCCGCGCACCGAGCTCGCCACGGCGGCCGGCTGCGCGGTGGGCGTGGACGGTGCGGTCACCGTCGACGAGCGGCAGCGTACGTCGGTGCCCGGGGTCCTGACCGCCGGCGAGCTGACCGGCATCGGCGGCGTCGACCTGGCCCTGGCAGAGGGCGAGATCGCCGGGACCGTCGCCGCGGGGGGTGTGCCCGCACCGGGCGCGGTCCACGAGCGGGCGGTCTTCCGGAAGTTCGCCGCGCGGCTCGCCGCCGCGCACGGCATCCGCCCCGGCTGGCGCTCCTGGGTGGACGACGACACCGTGGTGTGCCGCTGCGAGGACGTCACCGCGGGCGCCCTGCGCCAGGCCGCGGAGCTGACCGGATCCCGCGGGCTGCGCTCGCTCAAACTGACCACCCGGGCCGGCCTGGGCCTGTGCCAGGGCCGCACCTGCGGCCGCACGGTCGAGGACATGCTCACCGGTTCGAACGAGCCTGGCCTGCTCGACCTGGGGCGTACCGCCCACCGACCGGTCGCGATCCCCGTACGCCTGGGCGAACTTGCCGCTTCGACCAGTACCAGCAACCGAGAGGACGTCCCATGAGTTCCATACCGACTGACCTGCGCGGGGTGATCGTCGCCACCGCGCTGCCCTTCAAGGAGAACCCCTCGGCGCCCTCCGGGCTGGAGGTCGACTACGACCGTTACGCGGAGCACTGCGACTGGCTCATCAGCAACGGCTGCCACGGCGTCGGTCCCAATGGATCGCTCGGCGAGTACTCCGCACTGACCGACGCGGAGCGCCGCAAGGTCGTCCAGGTGGCCGTCGAGGCGGTCGGCGGGCGCGGCGTCGTGGTGGCCGGGGTGCACGGGCCCGGCTGGCACCAGGCCCGGCACTGGACCGAACTGGCCGCCGAGGACGGCGCCGACGGCGTGCTGGCACTGCCGCCGACGATGTACCGGGCCAGCCGCGAACAGGTCGTCGAGCACTACACGAAGATCGACGAGGTCGGGCTGCCGATCATGATCTACAACAACCCGGTCGACACCAGGGTCGACCTCGTCCCCGACCTGGTGGCCGAGATCGCCCAGCTGCCCAACGTGACCGCGATCAAGGAATTCAGCGGAGACGTGCGTCGGCTGTTCGAGATCGCCGAGCGGTGCGACATCGACGTCGTGGCCGGCGCCGACGACGTCCTGTTCGAGCTGATGGCCGACGGGGCGGTCGGCTGGTTCGCCGGCTTCCCCAACACCTTCCCGGCCGAATCGGTGGCGATCTACGACCACATGCTGGCCGGGCGCTTCGAGCAGGCCCGGGAGCTCTACAAGCACCTCGTCGCGGTGTTCCGGTGGGACTCGCGCACCGAGTTCGTGCAGGCCATCAAGCTCGGCATGGAGATGGTCGGCCGGTACGGCGGCCCGTGCCGCCCGCCGCGCGGCCGGCTCTCCGCCGAGCACGACGCCCAGGTGCGCGCCGACATGCGACGGGCCATCGCCGCGCTTGAGGCACACCGCGCGGTGGCGGTCTGAGATGCGCGCGTCGCGGTTGTTCTCCGCTGTTGACTCGCACACCGAGGGCATGCCGACCCGGGTCGTGACCGGTGGCATCGGGGTGATCCCCGGCGCCACCATGAACGAGCGGCGGCTGTACTTCGTCGAACACCTCGACCACGTACGGCGGCTGCTGGTGAACGAGCCGCGCGGCCATTCGGCGATGAGCGGCGCCATTCTGCAGCCGCCGACCCGCCCCGACGCGGATTTCGGCGTGCTGTACATCGAGGTGTCCGGGTGCCTGCCGATGTGCGGGCACGGCACGATCGGGGTGGCCACGGTGCTGGTCGAGACCGGGATGGTCGAGGTCGTCGAGCCGGTGACCAGCATCCGGCTGGACACCCCGGCCGGGCTGGTGGTGGCCAACGTCACGGTCAAGGACGGGCACGCCGAGAGCGTCACGCTGGAGAACGTGCCCGCGTACTGCGACCGGCTCGACGAGACCATCGAGGTGCCCGGCCTCGGCGAGGTCAGGTACAGCCTGGCGTTCGGCGGGAACTTCTACGCCATGGTGGACCTCGACGACGTGCGGCTGCCGTTCGACCGCGAACGCAAGGCCGAGATTCTGAGCGCCGGACTGGCGATCATGGATGCGATCAACACGTCGGCGCCGCCCAAACACCCGCAGATCGACGGTGTCGACCATTGCCACCACGTGGAGTTCATCGCACCCGGTTCGGACGCCGCGCACTCGCGGCACGCCATGGCCATCCACCCGGGATGGTTCGACCGATCGCCCTGCGGAACCGGCACGTCGGCGCGGATGGCCGAACTGCACGCACGCGGCGAGCTGGCGCTGCACCACGATTTCGTCAACGAGTCGTTCATCGGTAGCCGGTTCACCGGCCGACTGGTGGGAGAGACCACGGTCGGCGGCCTGCCCGCGGTGCTGCCGACCATTACCGGCCGGGCCTGGGTGACCGGGATCGGCCAGTACATGCTGGACCCGACCGATCCCTACCCGGCCGGTTTCGAGTTCTGAGGGGGAATGGTGGATGTCGCGCGGTCACGCGCTTCCAGCGGTCGGTGACATATCAGGGAACACCACCGTCGATGTTGCCCCCGCCCCTGCGACGACCGGCGAATGCGATACTCGGCGCTGTTCGGCCGACGATGGTTGGCGGGGTGTGACATTTTAGTCGTGGGAGGACTGCGCGGATGAGTTCATCAATCATCGGCCCGGTGTCGGTGGGGGCGAGCCTGCGCGGCACAGTGGAGGACGCCGTGGCCGCGGCCATCGTCTCGGGCGAACTGGCCCCGGGTACCCTGGTCACCGCGCCGACGCTGGCCGCACGTTTCGGGATCTCCGCCACCCCGGTCCGCGAGGCCCTGCTCAACCTGCAGGGACGCGGGTTCGTCGACGTGGTGCGCAACAAGGGTTTCCGGATCACCGAGGTCAGCGAGCAGGACCTCTGGGAAATCGTGCGGCTGCGCCAGCTGCTGGAGGCCCCGCCGATGCGGGAGATCGCGCGGGCGCTGCAGCCGGAGGCCGCTGCCGACCTGCGGGGCAGGGCCCAGGCGATCGTCGACTCGGCTGCTGCGGCCGATCTGGCGGCCTACCTTGCCGCCGACATGGCCTTCCACCTGCGACTGCTGGAGCTGCACGGCAACCGCCGGCTGGTCGCGATGGTGAAGGACCTGCGGCAGCAGACCCGCATGGTGGGCCTGGCAGACATGATCGGTACAGCCGAGCTGGCCCGTTCGGCCGCCGAGCACCACAGCCTGGTGGACCTGCTGCAGGCGCGTGACGGGCGGGGTGCGGAAACGCTGCTCACTGCCCACATCGGACACGTGCTCGGGTGGTGGAACGGCCGCTCGGAGGACTGAGACGCCGGTGTGACCAGCCTGCCCGGCCGAGCCGGGCGGGCCCTCCGGCATGCCCGTGAACAGGCATTGCGTCGCGGTAAATTCTCGCACCGAGCCCTTCTCCTGAGAGGTGTCACATACTACTGTCTCCTCAAGTGATCGGGATTGCAGTGATCTCGATCACTCCGTGGGACCGGCTGCGGCTGCTCTGCCCGCCGGCCCATCGGACTCGCAGCGCATCTGCCACCATTTCCGCACAAAGTCGTTGGTCCGCCGGCCCGTCACCCGTCCCACTCATCCGGACGGCCGGGCTGCCCGCACCCGACCGGAAGGTAGGACCCCTTGAAGAGAACCTCATCTTCACTGGCGCTCGCTGGGCTGGCGGCCGGCGCACTCGCCCTTTCGGCATGCACCGGTGGCGGCTCCTCGTCCCCAGCCACCGGCGGTGGGAGCGGTGGGACCGCGGTCAAGGGCGGGACCGTGCAGGTCCTGCAGTCGGCCAACTTCTCCTATCTCGATCCGTCCCGCGGCTGGGACGGCGGCGTCAACGCGTTCTACCGCCTGATATACCGTCAGTTGGTCACCAAGGCACCCAACGACGCCAAGGACCCCAACGCGATGGTCCCCGACCTCGCGCAGAGCCTCGGCAAGGTCTCCGCCGACGGTCTGACCTGGACCTACAAGCTCAAGGCCGGGATCAAGTTCGACACCGGCGCGCCGATCACGTCCAAGGACGTCAAGTTCGGCATCAGCCGCAGTTGGGACCCGGAGATCGGCATCGGCGCGCCGTACCTGAAGAATCTGATCGCTGCCCCGAAGGGCTACCAGGGGCCGTACCGCTCGGGCGATCTGCGGACGATCGAGACGCCGGACGACCAGACGATCGTCTTCCACCTCAAAGCTCCGTTCCCCGAGTTCGACGCGGCGCTGTCCCAGCCGAGCGGCACCCCGTTCCCGGTCGGTACCGGCGGGGGCGACTCGTTCATCAAAGACGTCATCGCCTCCGGTCCCTACGATGTGGAGAAATTCACCCCGGGCAGCTTGATCCAGCTCAAGCGCAACCCGCACTGGGACGCGGCGGGCGACACGGTCCGCAAGGCCTACCCCGATGCGTGGCGCTTCACCATCGGCGTCGAGGGCGCCACCATCGATGAGCGTCTCATCGCCGGCCAGGGAGCCGACATCAACGCGGTCGCCGGCAGTGTGCAGACGGCCACCATTGCGCGCCTGCAGACGCCGCAGCTCAAGGCACGGACGATCAAGGCGCCGTCGACCTGTCTCACGTACATGGGTCTCAACACGACGAAGAAGCCGCTCAGTAACGTGAAGGTGCGCCAGGCCATCAACTACGCGGTGGACAAAAGCTCGGTGCTCAACGCCACCGGCGGCAAACAGTTCGCGACGATCTCCAACAGCATCCTGCCTGCCACGGTCTCCGGGCACGTCGACTACGACCCCTATCCGAGTGCGGACAATGCCGGTGACGCGGCCAAGGCCAAGCAACTGCTCACTGAGGCGGGCTACCCGAACGGCTTCACGCTGACCTTGGACGTACGCGCGAACGAGACGGAGCAGCGCAAAGGCGAGGCAATTCAGCAGGCGCTCAAGCGGGTCGGCATCGAGGTCAAGCTGAACGTGATCGACGTGTCGACCTACTACGAGACGATCGGCACGCCGTCGCAGCAGCACGACGCGGCGATCACCGGCTGGTGCCCGGACTGGGCGTCGAGCGCGTCGACGTTCCTGCCGCCGCTGTTCGACGGCCGGCACATCACGGCCAAGGGCAACCAGAACCTCTCCCAGCTCAACGACGACGCCGTCAACGCCGAGATCGACCGGATCGGCGCGATGACCGACCTGGCCGCGGCGAACAAGGCCTGGGGCGAGCTGGACAAGAAGATCATGGCGCTGGCTCCTGTCGTTCCGCTGAACGTCGAGAACCGCATCTACCTGCCGGGCACCAACGTGGCCGGGGTGATCGTGCCCAGCGGCGACCTCGACTACGGGATCATCGGTCTCAAGGACCCGGCGAAGGGCTGACATGACGATCGCGTCAACCGGTCCGCAGGTGCCGGAGGTGTCCGAACCGGGCACCGCCGGCACCATCCCCGACCCTCGCTGGAGCGTGGCCCGTAGCCTGCTGCGCGACCCGGTGGCCGTAGCCTGCCTCGGCTACATCGCACTGATCGTGCTCATGGCGGTGTTCGCACCTCTCATCGTCCGGGTCAGCGGCTGGGACCCGTACGAGTTCGACCAGAGCGCCATCGATCCCGACCTCGGCGGCATGCCCGCCGGGTCCTGGGGTGGCATCTCCGGGTCGCACTGGCTCGGTGTCGAGCCCGGCAGCGGCCGGGACGTCTTCGCCCGGATCGTGTACGGCGCCCGATCCTCGATGCTCATCGCCCTCAGCGCGACGCTGCTCACCACGGTGCTCGGCATGGTGTTCGGCCTGCTGGCCGGTTACTTCGGCGGTCGGATCGACATGCTGATCTCGCGGGTCATGGAGTTCCTGATGGCGTTCCCCGCGCTCATCTTCATGATTGCCGTGCTGTCCGCGCTGCCCGCGGACGACCGGCAGTACCTGTTGGTCGTGGTGATTTCGCTGTTCGGCTGGCCGTACCTGGCCCGGATCGTGCGAGGACAGACCATGTCGCTCAAGGAGCGCGAGTTCGTCGAGGCGGCCCGCGCGTCCGGTGCCTCCCGCACCACCATCGTGTTCACCGAGATCCTGCCCAACCTGCGCTCGACCATCCTGGTCATGGTGACCATGGCGGTACCCGGTTATATCGGTACCGAGGCCGGGCTGTCCTTCCTCGGCGTCGGCCTGGTGCCGCCCACGCCGTCCTGGGGGCAGATGATCTCGAGTTCGGTGAGCTGGTACGCGGTGGTGCCCACGTACTTCCTGGTGCCGGGCGTCTTCCTGGCGCTGCTGGTGCTGTCCTTCATGGTCCTCGGCGACCACATCCGCACCGCCGCCGAGCCGGGAGGCCGCTCATGACCCGCTACGTCGTGCACCGCGTGCTGGGCATGCTGCTGGTGCTGTTCCTGGTCTGCCTGTTCACCTACATCATCTTCTTCGCCCTGTCGCCGGACCCGGCCGTGCAGATCTGTGGCAAGAACTGCACCCCGGAGCGCATCGACCAGATCCGCGCCAACCTCGGCCTGACCGACCCGTTCCTGACCCAGTTCCTGCACTTCCTGCAGGGGCTGTTCCTGGGCCGCGACTACGGCAGCGGCCCGTCCGCGGTGCACTGCCCGGCACCCTGCCTCGGCTACTCGTTCCAGACCTCGCAGTTCGTCACCGACATGATCGTGCAGCGGCTGCCGGTGACCGCGGTGGTCGCCGTCGGAGCGGCCGTGCTCTGGCTGTTCATGGGCGTGATCGGCGGTCTGCTCAGCGCCGTGCGCGAAGGGAAGGCCACCGACCGGTTCATCGCCGGGCTCACCCTGGGCGGCATGGCGATCCCGAACTACGTGCTCGCCCTCGCGCTGCAGTACGTGCTCGTGGTGTGGCTGCAGTGGCTGCCGTTCCCGCAGGCCGTGGCGTTTGCCGACGACCCGGGGCAGTGGTTCCTCAACTTCATCATGCCGTGGACGGTGCTGGCGATCGGCTACGCCTCGTCGTACACCCGGCTCACCCGGGCCAACGTCATCGACACCCTGGGCGAGAACTTCGTGCGGACTGCGAGGGCCAAGGGCCTGCGACCGGACCTGGTGTGGCGGCGGCACGCGCTGCGGCCGGCGCTGACCCCGATCGTCACGATCGCGGGCATGGACTTCGCCGGCCTGCTCGGCGGCGCGCTGATCACCGAGACGGTCTTCGGGATCAACGGCGTCGGCAAACTCGCGGCGGACTCCATCACCAAGAACGACCAGCCGGTGATCATGGCGGTGACGTTGCTCGCGGCGTTCTTCGTCGTGGTCGCCAACATGGCCGTCGACCTGGTGTACTCGGCGATCGACCCGCGGGTCAGAGTGGGAGTGGCGTCATGAGTGACCTGCTGCGCGTCCGCGACCTGACCGTCGCCTTCCATGGCGTGCCGGTGGTCGACGCCATCGACTTCGCCGTGCCGCCCGGCGGCGCCCTCGGCATCGTCGGCGAGTCCGGCTCGGGCAAGTCGATGACCAGCCTCGCGATCATGGGGCTGCTCCCGAAGGGCGCCACCCGCGCCGGCAGCATCGAGTTCGACGGCGGCGAGCTCACCACGCTGAACGAACGCCGGATGCGAGCCGTTCGCGGCGACCGGATCGCGATGGTGTTTCAGGACCCGCTCTCCTCGCTGAACCCGTACTACACGGTGGGCACGCAGATCGCCGAGGCCTACCGGTCGCACCGCTCCGGCGTCAGCCGCCGAGCAGCCCGCAAGGCGGCGATCGAGGCGATGGAACGTGTGCACATCCGCGACGCGGCCCGCCGCGTCGACGAATACCCGCACCAGTTCTCCGGTGGCATGCGCCAGCGCGTGATGATCGCGATGGCGCTCAGCACCGAGCCCAGCCTGATCATCGCCGATGAGCCGACCACCGCGCTCGACGTCACCGTCCAGGCCCAGATTCTCGCCCTGCTCGCCGAGGTACGCCGCGACACCGGTGCCGCGCTCATCCTCATCACCCACGACCTCGCCGTGGTCAGCGAGGTCACCGACACGCTGATCGTCATGCGGCACGGCAAGGTGGTCGAGTCCGGCACCGCCGAGCAGATCTTCTGCGACCCGCGGCACCCGTACACCCGGGCGCTGCTCGACGCGGTCCCGCGGATCGACGACGAGATCGGCGAACTGCAGACCCTGGGAGGCGACAGTTGAGCTCCGAACCATTGCTGCGGGCACGGGACCTGGTCAAGGAATTCCCCATCGCGGGTACGGTCGGCCTGCTGCGCCCCGCGCGCAAGTTCACCGCGGTCGACACCGTCTCCTTCGACCTGCACGCGGGCAAAACCCTCGCGCTGGTGGGGGAGTCCGGGTCGGGCAAGTCGACCACCGCGCGGCTCGCCGCCCGGCTGATCGACGTCACGTCGGGCAGCGTCCACCTCGACGGCCGCGACATCACCGCTCTGCACGGGAACGACCTGCTGGAGGTACGCCGCCAGGTACAGGTCGTGTTCCAGGATCCGTTCTCGTCGCTCAACCCCCGGCACACCGTCGAACGGATCGTCACCGCGCCCCTGCGCTACCAGAAACGGCCGATTCCCGGAGGCACCCGGACGGTCGCCCGCGCGCTCATGGAACGGGTGGGGCTCAACCCCGATCACGTCGGTCGCTACCCCGCGCAGTTCTCCGGCGGGCAGGCACAGCGCATCGGCATCGCCCGCGCGCTCGCCGTGAGCCCGCGCGTACTGGTCTGCGACGAGGCGGTCTCGGCGCTCGACGTCTCAGTGCAGGCGCAGATCATCAACCTGCTGCGCGAACTGCAGCGCGAGGAGGGCTTCGGCTGCCTGTTCATCGCCCATGACCTCGCCGTGGTCCGGCAGATCGCCACCAGCGTCGCGGTGATGACGGCCGGCCGCGTGGTGGAGGCCGGCGAACGGGACGCGGTCTTCGACGACCCGCAGCACGAGTACACCCGCAAACTGCTGGCCGCCGTGCCGCGGATCCGCCCCGAGTGGGACGCGCGCCGACGCAACGCGACCGGAGCCACCTCATGAACCTGGTGGAATACCCCGTGCCTGGCGCCTGGGTCCGCGAGTTCACCGTCGCCGCGCCACTGGACTGGTCCGATCCCGGCGGCGAGAGCATCGAGTTGTTCGTCCGGGAGTTCACCGACCCCGAACGCCGCCACGACGACCTGCCGCTGCTGACCTATCTGCAGGGCGGCCCCGGCGGCGCCAACCCCCGGCCCGCCCCGGTGGGAGGCTGGCTGCCCGAGGCCCTGCCGCACTACCGGGTCGTTCTGGTCGACCAGCGCGGCACCGGGCGCAGCACCCCTGTCGACGGCACCGACATCGCAGGTTTCCCCGACGCCCGTGCGGCCGCGGACCACCTGCTGCACTTCCGGGCCGACTCGATCGTGCGCGACCTCGAACACGTCCGGACCCGGTGCTACGACGGCAAACGGTGGGCCACCCTCGGGCAGAGCTTCGGCGGGTGGATCACCCTGACCTACCTGTCGCACGCCCCCGAGGCGCTGACCGCCTGCTACGTCTGCGGCGGGATCCCCGGCACACCGCCCGATCCGGACGAGGTCTACCGGCGCACGTTCGACCGGGTGGCCGGCAAGACCGCCGACTTCTACCGGCGCTACCCGCAGGACGTCGCCGCGGTGGCGGCGATCGCCGACCGGCTCGCCGCCGGTGACGTGACGCTGCCCGACGGCTCGCCGTTGTCGGTGCGCCGCTTCCAGACTCTGGGCGGGGACCTCGGCTTCGGAGCCGGCCACCAGGGCCTGCACTGGCTGGTCTCCGAGGCGATCCGCCGCGACGGCCGGCTCGACGGCGAGTTCCTGGAGACAGTGCAGGTCAAGACGTCGAACGCGAGGAACCCGCTGTTCTGGACCCTCCAAGAGTCGATCTACGGCGACGGCGCGAACGGTCCCTTCCGCTGGTCGGCCCAGCGCGAACGGGACCGTCGGCCGGAGTTCGCCGAAGACCGCCGTCCGCTGCTGTTCACCTCGGAGATGACGTTTCCGTGGATGTTCGAGGAGGTCCGGGCGCTGCGGCCGTTCGCTCCCGCGATGGCCGAGCTTGCCGAGCAGAAGGTCTGGAGCCCGCTCTACGACCCGGCCCGGCTCGCGGCCAACGACGTTCCGCTGGCCGCCGCCGTGTACGCCGACGACGTGTTCGTCGACGCCGGGCTGCAGCGCGACACCCTGACCCGGGTCGGCAACGCGCAGACCTGGGTGACCAACGAGTACGAACACGACGGCATCACCGACGGCCGGGTGTTCCGCCGGCTGCGGGAGATGGTCCGCGACCGAGGAGGCGAAAAGCGTTGACCGAGATGACCACCCCGCCGTACGCGGGGACGAAACTGCCGCGTCTGGCCGACGAAAGCCCCGGCTTCCTGGCCCGCATCGGGCAGGGCTGGGCCGAACGCGACGTCCCGGCGCCGGTGAGTCCGGCCGCGGCACGGGCGGCGGCCGAGCACCGGGCCCAGCTGAGCGCCTGCCTGCCGGACCGGACCCTGGTCCTGGCTGCGGGCCGCGCCCGGCACCGTAACGGCGACGCGGACTACCCGTTCCGGGTGGACAGCGACTTCCTCTGGGCCACCTCGTGCCAGACCGAGGGCGCGGTCCTGGTGATGAAGCCGCGGCCGGGCGGCCACGACGCGGTGCTGTACATGCCGGCTCCGGCCCGGCCCGGCGAACGTGACTTCCACGCCAGTGCGGCGCACGGGGAACTGTGGGTCGGCCCGTCGGCGGGGCTCGCGGCGTGGTCTGCGGCGCTGGATCTGCCGGTGCGGCCGATCGGCGACCTCGGTGAGCAGCACGACGGCCAACCGGACGAACTGCGTACCGTGCTCTCCGACCTTCGCATGATCAAGGACGACTGGGAGATCGCACAGCTGCGCGAGGCCGTGGACCACACGGTCACCGGATTCGCCGCCGTCGCCGACGAGATCCCGCGCGCCGTCACCGAGGCCCTGGGGGAGCGCTGGCTGCAGGGGACCTTCGACCGGCACGCACGCACCTTCGGCAACGGGCCCGGCTACAACACCATCGTCGGCTCCGGTGAGCACGCGCCGATCCTGCACTGGGTCCGCTGCGACGGCCCGGTCCGGCCCGGCGAGACGCTGCTGCTGGACATGGGTGTCGAAGCGAACTCGCTGTACACCGCGGACGTGACCCGGACGATACCGGTGGGCGGCACCTTCACGCCCGCCCAGCGCCGGGTGCACGACCTGGTCGAGGCCGCGCATCGCGCCGGTATGGACCAGGTACGCCCCGGCACCACCTACACCGACTTCCACTTCGCCGCCATGGAGATTCTGGCCCGCGGGCTGCACGACTGGGGGCTGCTACCGGTCTCGGTCGACGAGGCGCTCGCACCCGAGGGCCAGCAGCACCGCCGCTACATCGTCTGCGGTATCGGCCACCACCTGGGCCTGGACGTGCACGACTGCGGCTCGTCGTCGTACGAGCAGTACCAAGATGCGCCGCTGCGGCCCGGCATGGTAATGACGGTCGAGCCCGGCCTGTACTTCCACGCCCACGACGAGACCCTGCCCCCGGAACTGCGCGGAATCGGCGTACGCCTGGAGGACGACCTCCTGGTCACCGGGACCGGGCACGAGGTGCTGTCGGGTGCGCTGCCGATCGACGCCACCGGGCTCGAGAAGTGGGCGGCCCGATGACCCGCGCGAAGCCCTTCGCCCTGCGGGACGTGGACCTGCTCGACGGGGTGCACTCCCGGGCCCGGGACCAGATGCTGCATCTCGCCAGGGTGTTCCCGGTGGACCGGGTGCTCGCGGTCTTCCGGGCCAACGCGGGGCTCGACACCCACGGGGCGCTGCCCCCGGGCACCTGGGAGGACTTCGGTCATCCCGACGAGCGAGCGTGGTCCGAGGCCGACTACCCCGGACCGGGCGTGGCACCCACGGCGAGCCTGCTGCGCGGGCACTACGCGGGGCACTTCCTGTCGATGCTGTCGCTGGCGTACGCCTCGACCGGCGAGAAAGTCCTGCTGAGCAAGACGAACGAGATGGTCGCGGGCCTGGCCGAGGTGCGCGACGCGCTGGCGGCGACCGGGCGTTACAGCCATCCGGGATTTCTGGCGGCGTACGGCGAGTGGCAGTTCTCGCGGCTGGAGGACCTGGCGCCGTACGGGGAGATCTGGGCGCCGTACTATACGTGCCACAAGATTATGGCGGGGCTGCTGGACGCGTACGAGCTGACGGGCTCCCAGCAGGCGCTGCAGGTCGTCACCGGCATGGGCCACTGGGTGGCCGGCCGGGTTCTGCGGCTGGAACGTGTGCAGCTGCAGCGCATGTGGTCGCTCTACATCGCCGGCGAGTTCGGCGGCATGAACGAGACCATGGCGAAACTGCACCGGATCACCGGCGAGCCGTCGTTTCTGCGCACCGCCGAGGCATTCGAGGTCGACAGCATGCTCGACGCCGCGGTCGAGGGCCGTGACGTGCTCGACGGCATGCACGCCAACCAGCACCTCCCGATGCTCGTCGGGCACCTTGACCAGTACGACGCCACCGGCGACCGCCGCTACCTCAACGCGGTGGTCGCCCTCTGGGACCAGATCGTGCCCGGCCGGACCTTCGCGCACGGCGGCACCGGCGAGGGCGAACTGTGGGGCCCCGCGGACACCGTGGCCGGGTTCGTCAAGCGGCGCAACGCCGAAACGTGCGCGACCTACAACCTGCTGAAGATCGCCCGTTCGCTGTTCGGGCACACCCTCGACAGCCGGTACGCCGACTACGCCGAGCGCGCCTCGCTCAACCACATCGTCGGCTCCCGCGCCGACGTCACCTCGGACACCAGCCCAGAGGTCCTGTACATGTACCCGGTGGACCCGGGCGCCGTCCGCGAGTACGACAACGTCGGCACCTGCTGCGGCGGCACCGGCCTGGAGAGCCACGTCAAACACCAGGAATCGGTGTGGTTCCACGCACCCGGGCACCTCTACGTAACGCAATACGTACCCTCGAGGCTGCGCTACGCCGACGGGGAGGTGATCCTGCGGACCCGGTACCCCCGTGACGGGAAGGTGGCGCTCGAGTTCGGACTCGCCTTCTCAGGCGAGCTGCACCTGCGCATCCCGCCCTGGGCCGCCGACATCCGTGTCGACGGTGTGGGGACGCCGGTGCCGGACACCGGATTCGTGACACTGCAACGCGATTTCCGCCCCGGCGACATCGTCGAGCTCGACCTGCCGATGCCACTGCGGCTGGTGCCCACCCCCGACGACCCCACCCTCGTCAGCCTGGAACTCGGCCCCACGGTGCTGCTCGCGCGCGACGACGCCACCACCACCCTGCCGATCGCGGCGGCCGCCCATCGGCGTCTCGACGGCAGCATCGCCGGGCACACCACCGACGGCGACCTGGTCTCGGTGCTCGGCCGGACCTTCGAACCGGCCTGGTCCGGCGGCGACCACCGCCACCACATGTACCTGCGCCTGGCCGACCCGGAGATTGCCTTCCTGGGCAGCGCGCCCGGGGTACCCGACCGCCATGACTCCGACGGCTGGTCGTTCCTCACCGGACTGTGGGCGGACGGAGGATACGGCGACGTCGCCGCGTTCTTCACCGCGGTCCACCAGGGGGTGGTGCGGGCGGCCCGATCCGGACTGCTGAGCCGGGACGAGGCGGTCGCGGTGCTCATGGCGGCCGCCGCGAGCACCCTCGACGGCTCGGCCGTGCCCCGCCGGGGTGTCGTCGGCCCGGACTCGGCGGACGTACCGCGCGTGACCCGGCTGACCTCTGCGGACGGGCAGCCCGTCGAGGACGTCGTCGAGTGGTCGCTCCCGGCGGACGTCGGCGTGGGAGATCCGCTGCCAGTGGTCCGGGTGGAGGTGACCGGCGACCGTGCCCCGTCCGGGTGGTACACCCGCGAGCCGGGCTTTACGGTGACCTCGGTCTCGCCCGCCACTCTGGAGGCCGCGGTGGGCGAGGGCACGTGGCAGCCCGCAACCGGCGTGATCGCGCTGGACCGTGAGGGCCGGCACATGCTCCGGGGCCGGGCCACCGACTCCTCCGGCCGGGTCGTCCACGCCACTCGCGAGGTCGCCGTGGACACGCGGCCCCCGTCGGTGCGTGCCAAGGTCCGTCCGCTCGGACCGAGCAACGTCGAGGTGACCCTCCACGCCGCCGACGACGTGTCCGGCGTGGACCGCGTCCAATGGCGTACCCCGGAGACGTTCTGGGGCATCTATCAGGAGCCGTTCACCAGGGCGCTGCGCGACGAGCCACAGATCCTGGAGTTCACCGCCACCGACCGTGCGGGGAACACCACACCGATCCAGCGGGTGGCGTTGCCGCCGCTGCCGTGAGAATCCCGAGCAATTTTCCCGAACCGAAACGTGCCGAAAGGGTTTTCGCAGGTCAGTGTCAACAGCAATAGATGCCCAGGGTTGGCCTGCAAGTGCTCACAGGAGGCCGGCTTCGCGGGGACGGCAATGCGGCGTGTCGCTCCGGCCGCGGGCACTGTCGTGCTGGATCTCGCGGCCGGTCGCGGGGCCTTCACCGGCGATCTCCTTGCTCGCGGAATGCGCGGTCACTCCGGTCGACGGCGCGCCCCGGGTGATCGAATTGCTCAAGGACGATCATCCCGGTGCGGACGCGACGTGCTGGATGTGGCGCGCCTCGCCGTTCCGGCGGACACGTTCGATCTTGTCGTCTGCGGATTCGCCGTCCACATCGTCCAGGACCCCTACGCTGCGCTGGCCGAAGCTGTACGTGTTGTGAAGCGCGGGTGGGCGCCTGGCGGTGCCCGGCCCCACGCATCGCCTGCGAGAGGACGACGCGTGCCATGCGGGCCTGCCATCGGCACGATCATCCCGCCGACCGGCAACGACTTCATCAGCATGCTGAAGGGCATGTCCATGGCACACCTCGTGAGGAGCACTCCGTGACCAAGAGTGAAGGATCATCCGCCGCCGCGGTGCCGGCCGCCGACACCGCGCCCGTCCTCGAAGTAATCGGTATCAGCAAGTCATACGGCAGCCACGAGGTGCTGCGCGATGTGTCGCTGACCGTCCGCGACGGCGAGGTCGTCTGCATCATCGGCCCCTCAGACGCTGGCAAGTCAACGTTCCTGCGGATCCTGAACCGGCTCGAGGAACCCGACGCCGGCGAGGTCTGGGGCGGTGGGCAACCGATGGAGCTGCGCGGCGGCAAACTGCACGCTCTGAGCGAGCGCAAGCTGTCGGCACGGCGCGCGAAAGCCGCCATGGCATTCTGGCACTTCAACCTGTTCCCGCATCTCATCGTGCTCGGCAACGTCATGGAGGGTCCGGCGCGTGTGCAGCGCCGCTGGATGCAGCGGGTGCGGGCCGAGGCCGTCGGGTTCCTTGAGAGCGTGGGTCTCGGTGACAGAGTCGACGTGTACCCTGGGTGGCTCTCAGGCGGGCAACGGCAGCGCGTCGCCGTCACACAAACCATCGCGATGACGCCCCTGTTCCTGTTCTTCGACGAGCCGACGTCGGCGCTCGGCCCCAAACTCACGGGGAGGTACCGCGCGTGATGAGCGACCTGGCGCGCGACGACATGACCATGCTCGTCGTCACACACAAGATCGCGTTCGCCCGAGAGGTCGCCGATCGGATCCTATTCATGGCCGACGCCGACGCCGACATCGTCGAGGAAGGTACGGTCGAGCAGGTGACAGGTGCCCCACGCGAACCGCGTACCCGGCAGTTCCTCCAGCGGGTGCTCTCGTGACGGCAGAGCTCGACGACTACCTCGCCTCCTTCGCCGAGCCGACCGGATACCTTAACTTCGGCAGCTACGGACCACCGTCGCGCGCGGTCGTGGAGACGATCGGCCGGCTCACGGCCGACGCTAGCGCCGGTGTTCCCTCGGCGGGACTGCATGCGGAGGACGAGAACGCTCTCGCGGCAGTCTCACGCCTTACCGGGTTCGACCGTAGCGCGGTGGTGCTGACGCCCAGCACATCGCTCGGCATCCTCCAGATTGCCTTCGGCCTGCCGCGCGGCGCGGTGCTCGTCAGCAGTGCAGAGTTCCCCTCGAACCTGTATGCGTGGTGGCGAGCACAGGATGCAGGGCTCACCACCGTGCGCACTCTGCAAGCCGTGCCCGGAAACGAGCTCGCGCCGGTAACGCCCGAACGCGTGGCAGCCTCCCTCACGCCGGACACCGTCGCAGTGGCGGTCAGCGCGGTCGACTTCCGCACCGGCGTTCTCGCCGACCTGGCCGGCATCCGTTCGGCGATCGGCGACCGCCTCCTCGTGGTCGACGGCATCCAGGGATTCGGTGTCGTCAACGCCGACTGGACCCTGGCCGACGCGCTCGTCGTCGGCGGTCAGAAGTGGCTCAGAGCGGGGTGGGGCACGGGCTTCGTGGCACTATCCCCCCGGGGCCTTGCGCACCTTCGGCCAATTCTTGGTGGCTGGACCGGTGTCGAAAGGGCCTCGCACTACGACGGCGTGCCCCACGAGCCGCTCCCCGGCGCACAGCGTTTCTCGATGACCAACGGATCACCGTTCGCATCCGGGGCGCTCGCGACGGCGCTCGCACAGCTGGAATCGGTCGGGGTCGCCACCGTCCAGCGTCGCATTGAGGACACGGTGACCGCCTTCATCGACCGGCTCCTCGCTGCAGGCATGCCGGTACTGTCGCCCGTTTCACCGCATGAACGCGCGGGTCTTGTCGTGGTGGGCATTCCGCACGGCGACGCCCCGGCTGTCCACGAACGGCTCGACGCGGCGGGCGTGACCGCAACCGTGCACGGGGACGACCGCATACGTTTCAGCGTTCACGCCACCACCACGACGACTGCACTCGACGCGACCCTGACCGTTCTGGGGGAATCCTCATGACCCTCTCCGGCATCGACGTTCGTTCCGTGCACACCGACGCCGCCCCTGACGAGCAGATCCGCGAATTGCAGGCAGCGTCCCCTGGTGTCCGCCTGGGGGCGAGGAGATGATCCAGCTACTGGCCCCCGGGCGAAGACACCGCACCTGGGAGTCACGAACTCCTGCTGGTTCACCGACCCTGCGGGTGCCGAAAACCCCATCCATGATCTGTGACCTGCAGATCCTTACGAACGGTCAGTGATCGTCGGATGGGTCGTGTCAGGCTGGTGGAGCGTGCTGTTGCGACTGCCCTCGGTGTCAAGCGTGTTCGCCTTCATACGGCTGCTACCGATGAGCGCTGTGGACAAGGACATCGAGATATTGAGCCCGGGGCTTCCACCTTGGTCGTGGACACCGGTTGTCATGCAGCGATGGCCAGCGTAGTTGATCTCTGCTCGAAGACGACCGGCGCGAGGTAGCCGATCGTGGAGTGCCCGCGCCGGTGGTTGTAGAAGCCGAGCCAGCGGAAGACTGCGAGCCGGGCGGCTGGTTCGGTCGGCCAACGCCACCGCGTCAGCCCGGAACTCCGCCGAGTACTTGTAGGTCCCCACCCAGGACTCCTCTCCCTGGGCTCAAGATCCAGTATCGAGGTGTCCACGATCAAGGTGGAAGGCCCGTTGAGACGCAGCCCCTGCTCGACGCACTGGCCGCAAACGAACAGCCGGTACCGACATGATCGACGCCGAGAGCAACGCAGGAGGGCGGGCGGTGCCGTTGCCCTACGGGAAGTCGAACTGAGGTATCCCCGGCGTGCGCCGCTGCGGCGAGGAGCTGGGAGAAGAGAACCTCTGATTGAACTCTTCCTGCCCCCGCCGACAGCCCCGCTACGGTGGTCTGCGCACGACGTTGCAACATCCAAGACAGGAGAACCGTATGAGCCGTCCCCCGGCTGCCGCCGCGTCGTTCGACCGGTTCCTCGCGCGGCTCGAAGCCGGCATGGCCGCCCCCGCCCCCCACGCCGACGGCGAATCGGCGTCCGGCTCCGACCTGCCGGACTGGCTGTGGCAGGTGGTCGCCGTGTTGTACGACGGCCAGCATGCCGCCGTCTCGAAGGACTGGGCGCGGCGTCTGCACGGCGACCTGGAACGTCTGGGCGGCGCGGTGCCCTTCGCTGTCGTGCACGACTGGCACGCCCACGACGTCGCACCGATGCTGGCAGAGGCGAGCGCCCGGCGTGGCTGGTCCGAGGAGCCGCAGCAGGCGGTACGACGGTTGCACACCCGGGCACTGGCGGGCGAGCAGATCGACGAAGCCGAGTGGAACGCGGTCCTCGAACCGGTGCTGCGGGAGGCATACCACCTCGCCTACGCCGACGCCTTCGCCAACGCCTATGCCGGCGCCCATGAGTACGCCATCGGGAACGACTATGGCCAGGAGCGGGCCGCCGAGTTCGCCGGCACCTACGCCGAGCTGAACACCAGCGCCAATGCCGCGTCCTTCGCCGACAGCAACGGCATCGCGTCCGCCGCCGCGACGGCGGCGGCCTTCGCGGCGGCGGACGCGCATGGCTATGCCGAAGCCTGCCCGTTCGCCCACGTGCAGGTCTATGCCCACGCCTGCGCCGACCAGGACCGGACAGCGGCCCAGCAACAGAGGGCCGCCCAGGACGAGCAGCTCCGGACGGCTTACCGGCGACTTGCCGAAGGACTCGCCGACAGCCTGGCCCGGGCCGCTTCCTGAGTGGTCCGTCCGCACCGGGGGCCGGTGCCCGCCCTGCGGGTCCGGCCCCCTGGCAGTCACGTTCGATGCCGCCTCTACACCCTCACGCGCGCCGGCCGGTGGACCGGCGCGGTTTCGGCCGCTCAGGCCTGGGGCCGCTGCCCCTTGATGGCGACCCGCTGGCCGTAGCGCGCATGCGGGTAGTAGTCCCAGATGGCATGGTGCTGGACGCAGCGGTTGTCCCAGAACACCAGTGTGTTGGGTGCCCAGCGGACACGGCAGCTCAGCATGGGCGTGCGGGCCACCAGGTCGAACAGCATGCCGAGGAGCGCCTTGCTCTCGTCGACGGACAACTGCACGATGTGTGAGGTGTAGGCGGGGTTGACGAACAGCAGCTTGCGGCCGGTCTCGGGGTGGCGCACCACCACCGGGTGTTCGTTCTTGGGCAGGACGTACCCTTCCGGCGGGGTGTGGCCCTGCCAGGCGACGGCGTCGTCGTGGATCGCGGTCAGTCCGTCCAGGAGGGTCCTCATCGTCGGCGACAGCATCTCGTAGGCGAGGTGCATGTTGGCGAACATGGTGTCGCCGCCGCTGCCGATCTCCGGCGTGCGGGTGATGTAGAGCATCGAGCCGAGAGCGAGTTCGGGGTTGGAGGTCCCGTCGGCGTGCCACCCGTGTCCGTCGACGTCAGTGGAGTCCTTGGTCGCGCTGATCTCCAGGACGACCGGGTCGCGGCCCTCAGGGACGGCCACCGGCAGTGGGCGCAGTTCACCGAAGTGGGCGGCGAAACGCTTGTGGTCCTCGGCAGACAGCAGCTGGTCGCGGAAGACGAGCACATGGTGCTCCAGGAAGGCGCGCCTGATGTCCTCAAGCTGCTGGTCCGACAGTTCCTTGGACAGGTCGACGCCGGATATCTCGGCGCCGACGATCGGGGTCACCGGGTCGATCGCGATGGTCTCGTAGACCGTCTTGGGCCTTGTGGTGATGCGTTCGACCGCATCCAGTACGAACTGCTCCATGTCATCCTCCTGCGGGGGGTCGGTACCGCTCCCGGCACTCCCTTACGGAGGCGTGAACGATGGTCTGGCGGCGAAGGTGAGGGCGTTTCCGACGGCGGTTCGGGTTCACAGCCCGCACGCCAGTAGGTCAGCCAGGATCATCCGGCCGAAGGCCAGATTGCCGTGGATGGTGTCGTTGGTCTCGCACAGTTCGGCGCGCTGGAACCCCGTCTCGTCGGTGGCGCGTACGCGCACGTCGACGATCTCGACACCGAGCGCGAGGACTGCTCGGCGGATGGTCTCCTGCGCGGCCATGAAGACCGCGGGGTCGGAGTGCCCCGGCACCCGCTGAGGGGGCATCACCGCGAGGACACGCAGCCCGAGTGCACGTGTCTGGCGGTAGAAGGCCAGCGCGCCGCGGGTCATGGCCAGGACGATGTCGTCGAAAAGCCGGCTCGACAGGAAGCCCGGCGGGAACTCGCCGCGTACCCGGTAGACCTGCCAGTTCTCCAGGGTGGCGACGAAGTGGGCGCTGAAACCGAAGGTCGACACCAGCGGGACGGTCAGCCCGCCGAGCCCGGCCGCGCCCAACGCGGCCAGGAAGCCGCGGTAGTACCGGTCCGCCTCGGGTTTGCGGAACACCACGTCGTCCTCGCGGACGTCGAAGAACTCGGCGGTGAACTCGCGTCCGGCGCCGATCGGGCCGCCGTGGAAGGAAAGGCCGGCCTCCTTCGCGGCCCGGCCGACCGGGCCGGCGTGCGAGTCGCCCAGCAGCAGGAACCTAGCGGGGGCTGTAGTAGTCGAGTACGGCGTCATCGCACCAGAAGTCCTCTCTGTGGGAAGGCCCGGCGCCGCTGTCCGGCCGCGGTTCGGCCGGGCGCTGGGCGAGTGCGCCGAAGAACTGGCGCATGACGAAGGCGACGCCTTCCGGCGTGACCGTGCGCAGGTTGGGCTCGAAGAACACCGCCTTGAACGGGAAGCCGGTGATGATCTCGTAGGAGGGGAAGTAGTCGACGTGGTCGTGTTCCTGGGCCAGTTGCCCGGCGACGGCCCGCAGTACGGACTTGGAGTACGTGGTGGCGGTGAGTGCGTGGCCGCCGGTGGCGGTGGCGGTCAGCGGCACCGGTGACACGGTGAGCACGACGCGCAGCCCCGGATTGGCGGCGCGGGCCAGTGCGAGGGCGGCCGACAGGTCGCGGTACACCTCGGCGAAGGTGAAGTTGCGCAACGCGTGCTGCTCGGCGTTGAAGGTGCCGCGCACGGTGCCCGGGCAGACCGGGTAGACGGCGCCCGTGGCGCGGTTCTCCCATGCCTCGGTCAGGCCCAGGGTGAAGATCAGGCAGCCGGCTTCGGCGATGGCACCGCTCATGGCGGCCAGGGTCGTCCGGCGCGCGGCCAGCATCGCCTCCACCGAGTCGTAGCCCTCGGGTTCGACGGAGGGGCGAAACGGGTCGAAGAAGCGGCCGTCCTCGCTCCAGACCTCATCCGGCGGCGTGGCATCCCCATACGCCCAGGACAACCACTGCAGCAGCGTGGCGGCGGTGTAGATGTTGCCGGTACGGCACGAGAACACGCCGTAGTGGCGGGCTTGGCGTTCGGCCTCGGTGAGTCCCGGCGGGGCCGGCTCGCTGTCACGCCAGTTCATGCCCTGGTCGAGCAGGGCGCGCCCGATGTGTCGGGCGAAGCAGGAGCCCGCGGTGAGGACGGGGTCGTCCTGCCCGATGGAGAACTTGGGCGTCCACAGGTCCCCGATGGCGGACAGCTCCGGCTCGGCGACGGCGGAGCGCCAGAACGAGCGGGGCGGCAGGGTCTGGTACGGGTTCATGGCGTGGCCTCGGCTCATCGGGTACGCGGTCCGCGGCCGGGGCGGGCGGTGGGGACGGCTCGGTGCGCGGGGACGGTGACGCGGTCGCCGGCACCGGGCAGTGGGCACGGGCGACCCGCGCCGCCGGAGGGACCGGAGCGGGGATGGGCAGTGTTCATGTCGGGTTCCTTAGGGGTGGACGCCTCAGCGGCTTTCGGGGACTGACGGCGACGCCGCGTTGATGGCCTCGGCCACCGTCTGCACCAGGGGTGGACGCCTCAGCGGCTTTCGGGGACTGACGGCGACGCCGCGTTGATGGCCTCGGCCACCGTCTGCACCTGTGGCGACCGGACGATGTCGTAGTGGGTGGTGTCCAGGATCTGGCAGTCCGTCGGCTGGGGCAGATGCGCCTGCCACAGCCGCCGCTGCTCCTCGGGGGAGCCCAGCGCGGGCAGTCCGGCCACCGGGCGGGCCGCCAGCCACAGCCGGCTGGGCGTGCCGGCCAGGCGCGGCGGTTCGTACCGCGCCATGCCGGCGAGGTTGGCCCGGCAGCACCGCGCCAGCCGCTCGGCGTAGTCCTTCGCTCCTTGCCCCACCGCCGCTTGTGCGCCGCCCGTGCCCAGCTCGTGCGCGAAGACGGCTTCGAGCTGGGCCTCGTCGTAGCCCTGGAAGCGTGGCCCGGCACCGGGCGGAGGCGGGTCGACCAGGAAGAGCCCGTCCGCCGGCCGGCCTAGCGCCTCCGACTCGGCGGCCATGGCCAACGCCACCCAGGCCCCGAAGGACCAGCCGGCGAGCTGCCAACGCCACGCGCCGTGCGGGAAGCGCTTGTGCAGCGCGGCGTGGTAACGCAGGGCCCGTTCCTCCAGGGACCAGCTTTGTGGCTCGGGCCGTTGCAAGGCGGGATCGGCGATCAGGCAGACGGTGAGTCGCGGGTCGAGCGACGACACCAGCGCGCGGTAGGCCTGGATGTCGCCGCCGACCGGGTGGATCAGGCACAGCACGTCGCGTCCCGTGCCCGGCTGCCAGACCTCCAGCTTCACCTGGTCCCTGGTGGGCGGGGCGGCGGGTGCCGACTCGCCGAGCCGCGTCAGCACCTCCGTCAGACTCACCCGGTGGCTCAGCTGGGAGAGCTCAAGGTCGATACCGAAGTGCCGCTTCACCTCGCTGATCAGGTCGAGCAGGGTCAGCGAGTCAGCGCCCAGGTCGTAGAGCGACGCGTCCGGGTCCAGTTCCTCCAACCCCAGCCAGCGGCACAGGTACTCGGCAAGCTGTCCGGTGGGCGAGGGTGTCTCCTCGCCGGCGGCCGCGACGTCGGCCGGTGCTCCGGCCACTGTCTCGGCCACTGATTCGGCCGGCGCCACGTAGAAGCCGCGGGCCTGCTCCAGGGGGGTCGTGGACACCAGCAGCTGCGGCAGTTGCAGCCGCAGGGCCCGCTCGAACAGCCGCCGGCCCTCTTCCACCCCGAGGCCTACCGCCAGGTGCGCCTGGTGGCGGGCGTCCGACCGCAGGGCCTGCCGGGCCATGCCGACCTCGTGCCAGATGTCCCAGTCGATGCCGAGCCGCAGCGTGGTTTCTGCCGGGTCGGCCTGGTGGCGGGCGAAGCTGTCCAGCAGGCCGACCGCGGCGGCGTAGTCGAGCTGTCCGACGCCGCCGAACAGCGCCGACATGGACGAGCAGTACGCGGCGAACGCCGGCCGGTAGCGCTCGATAAGCGACTCGACGAGCAGGGCGCCGTTCAGCTTCGCCGCGGTGGCCTGCCGCATCACGGCGGCGTCGCGCCGGACGATCAGGCTGCCGGCCGCCACGCCCGCGGCGTGGACCACACCATCGAGCCGGTCGGTGTACCGCTCGATCAGGGCCAGCGCGGCCTGAGGCGTCTTCTCGGCGAGGTCGGCCTCGACCAGCCGGACGCGGTCGGCCCATCGCGCCAGGCCGGTCGGCAGGGAGGGCCGCCGGGCCATCAGGATCACCCGGCAGTCGGTCTGCTCCAGCAGCCATGCCGCGATGGTGCCGCCGATACCGCCGGTGCCGCCCAGGATCAGGTAGACGCCCTGCTCGGCGGCGAGCAGCGCCGGTGTCCCCGGGGCGGGCGGGGCGACCGGCAGCAGCGTCGGCTGCCACCAGTAGCCCTGCCGCAGCGCCAGCCGGCGCTGCTGTGACGCGGGGTCGTCCGCCTCGGCCAGCACCGGCGTCAGGAGCGGTGCCCAGTCGGCGAGGTCGCCTCCGGGCAGGTCCAGCCAGCGGCCGTCGACGGCGCACTCCTGGGGCGCCACCTCGCAGACACCGGCCAGGAGGCCCAGTTCCGGCCGCTCCACGGTGCCCTCCACCGGCTGGGCCCGGTGGGAGAGCCACCAGATCCGCAGTGGCTGCGCCTGCGGCCTGCCTGCCATCGCCTGTATCAGCGCGGCAGGGGTGTCGAGGCAGGCCCAGCGGGCGCGGGCCAGCGACTCCTCGCCCACCGGCCCGTCGACCGCCAGCGGCAGCGCGTGCAGCCAGTCGATGCCTGCCGGGCCCTCGTCGGCCAGCGCGTCGAGGAGCAGCCCCAGCGAGTGCGGGTCGGCCGGGTCGACACGGTAGACGTCATTCGCCAACCGGGCGAAGGCGTCGCCCGCGCCGACCCGCACCACCCGGGCGTAGGCCGCCCGCAGGGGCCGTACCGCGTCCTCCGGCAGCGGCTCGGCCGTCATCACCACCAGCAGGCCGCGTGCGGGCGACCCGGTGCCGGTGGGCAGGGCGCGGCGCAGCCGTACCCAGTGCGGCTGGTGCAGCCACTCGGCCTCGGGCAGCCGCTGCGGATGCCCGTCGTCGGCCGGCTCGGCGGGCTCGACCGACTCGGCTGCGGGCGCGGCGCGCTCGAAGTCGTAGTCGGCCAGCCGGAAAGCCGGCGGCGGGAAGTCCCACGGCGCCTGCGCCGGTCCGGCCGGCCAGTGGATCGTCTGCCCCGCCAGCCAGGCGTCGGTCAGTTCCTGAGCCGTGTGGGCCGCGGCGGGGCGGCCCTCCTCGCTCGGTGTCACCTCGACGCCGACCGCCGTACGCAGCCAGGCCACCGCGGTGGCGGCATCGGGGCAGACCGCCGCCATCCGCCAGCGGCGCGGCGGGCGTCCGGCCTGCAGATGCCGCAGCACCTGGTCGTATGCCTCGGGCCGGGCTGCCAGGTAGTCCGCGATGTGGGAGGCGTCGTCGCGCAGGCCTTCGACGCTGCTGCTGGACAGCACGAGGCAGGGCATGGCGCTGAGGGGTGCCGTCGGCACCTCTGCCTCTTCCTCTGCCTCTTCCAGCAGCAGGTGGGCGTTGGTACCGCCGATTCCGAAGCTGCTCACGGCCGCCACCCGCGGCCGGCCGCTCGGCCACGGCTGGGCCGCGGTCGGGATGTAGAACGGCGCCGCGGTGCCGATCTGCGGGTTGAGGCGGTTGAAGTCGACGTTGGGCGGGATCACGCCGTGGTGGACCGCCAGGGCGGCCCGCGCCAGCCCCACCACCCCGGCGGCGGCACCCAGGTGGCCGATCTGGCTCTTGACCGACGCCAGCGCGCAGCTGTCGGATCCGGCAAGGTCCAAGGCGTGGCGCAGCGCGCCCACTTCGACCGGGTCGCCCAGTGCGTACACCGAGCAGACCCCGCACTGGCGCTACCTCACCGCGCTCGACGTACTGAGCGACGAATCCGTC
>NZ_JBEYFS010000104.1:0-39041 GCF_040634475.1 Streptomyces sp. NPDC007095 | reverse complement strand
GTTCGGCGTGCGCAGCAAGAGCACATCTTCGACCGGCTCCCCGGTGGCGACCTCGCGCGCGTGGCCGCTGATCGCCGGGGTGCGCCCTCCGGGGCTGCCGGGACGCAGCTCGCCGGAGGCCTTGTGGCCGATGAGGGCGCGCCGCTCGGCGTTGTACTCCTGCGACAACAACTCGTCGAGGGGCACCTCGGCAGCGTCCCCGTACCAGGCCTCCCGGTCGGCCATGGCCAGCTTGCAGCCCTCGACGAGCAGGTGGACGTACTCCGCGGAGCCGTACCGCGGCAGCCGGGGCGGGAGCAGGGCGAGCTGCTGGAGGAGGACAGGGCCCTGGCTCCAGGGGCCCGCCTTGCACAGGGTCCAGCCGCGCCAGTCGTACGTCGCGGGCGCCTCGTAGCTCGCGGACCAGGAGGCCAGGTCGGGGGCTGTCAGGGTGCCGGTGTGACGCTTTCCGCTGGTGTCCATGGTGGGCCGCCGGGCCTGCCGTACCAGGGCCTCGGCGATGAAGCCCGAGCGCCATACGCGTCGCGCCGCCTCGATCTGCGCCACGCGGCCGGTCTCCCCGGAGACCTCGGCGAGCAGCCGGCGCCAGGTCGCGGCGAGCGCGGGATTGCGGAACAGTTCGCCGGGACGCGGCGCCTTCCCGCCGGGCAGATACACCTCGGCCGACGAGGTCCACTCCGTCTCGAAGAGCGCGCGCACCGACTCCACGGTCTCGCCGACCCGCTCCACGGGCGGGTGTCCGTCTTCCGCGTAGCCGATGGCGTACTTCATGACGTCGGCGAGGGACCTCGTGCCGTGGTCGCGCAGGAGCAGCATCCACGCGTCGAAGGCGCCGGGCACGGCGGCCGCGAGCGGCCCGGTGCCGGGTACGAGATCCAAACCGAGTCCCCTGTAGTGGGCGATCGTCGCCCCGGCGGGCGCGACGCCCTGCCCGCACAGGACACGCACCTCGCCGCCCGCCGGGGCGAGGATGATCGGGACCTCGCCGGCGGGTCCGTTGAGGTGCGGCTCGACCACGTGCAGCACGAAGCCCGCGGCGACGGCGGCGTCGTACGCGTTGCCGCCGTCCTCCAGGACGGCCATCGCCGACTGCGAGGCGAGCCAGTGCGTGGAGGACACCATGCCGAAGGTGCCCTGGAGGGTGGGGCGGGTCGTGAACATACGGCCTCTCACCTCGCTGCTTCCGCTCATCGGCCGGATCGACCGGCGCTCAGGATCGATCCTGGGGAGTTATCCGGGGAGTTCGGGTCAGATCTCTCCTCGCTCCGCTCCCCCAGCAGGCTATCGATCACCCTGCGCCCCTCCTTCCCCGCCTCCGGCACGAGGGATGCGTACGTGTGCCTCAGCACATGGAACCCGTCCTTCGGTGCCGCCTGACACTGCCAAGGTTTCGCCCCCTTGACGCGCGGGGGAATGAGGCCGGCCCTTGCGAGCGCCGGTGACACCACTTGGCACCATCCGGCGCCACCCGGTGCCATTCCACGCCCCAACAGCGCATGAGCGCGTATGGCACCACAATGGCTCGGGATAGCCTCTTCATGTTTCCGCAGGTAGGGCGACTTCCCCCAAGACCCTCCCCGCACAGGACGCCACCCGGGCTTGCGCATGACGCCATAGTGGTGTCACGATGGCGTCATGGATCTCACTCCGTATGTCGACAGCCTCCGCCGCGAGCTCGCGGTGGCCGCCGAAGCCGGCGGCGACGAAGCCCGCGAGCTGGCCGAGAGGCTCACCGCTCCCCTGGAGTCGGCGACCCGGCTGACCATGCTCAACGTGCTCTCCGCCGCGATGGACGAGATCACCCGCGAACTCGCCCCGGGCTCGGTCGACGTACGGCTGCGCGGACTGGACCCCGACTTCGTGGTGACGCTGCCGCCCGCCGACGGCGGCGCCCCCGCGGAGCCGACCGCGCCCCTCGAACCACTCAAGGCCCCTGCCCCGGCCGACGGCGACGAGGGCGGCACCGCCCGCGTCAACCTGCGCCTGCCGGCCCACCTCAAGGCCCGTGCCGAGGAGGCAGCGAGCGGCGAGGGCCTGTCGGTCAACGCGTGGCTGGTGCGCGCCGTGTCGGCCGCGGTCGACGGCGGCACGCGGCCGCGCACGACGGAGACGACCCGCACCAACGGACAGAGCTTCACGGGCTGGGTGCGCTAGCCGCGCCCACGCCCGCACCACTTCACTCACACCGCGTCCCACCAGCGGGGACGTCCCAAGGACTCATGAGGACGGGACAGCCATGCCTTCTTTCGACACTCCCGAACCGATTTCGGTCACCGCCTACGTGTACGCCGGTTCCATCGGGTTCACCGCCGGCGACCGCCTCGACACCGTCGTCGAGGTGCGGCCACGCGCCCCGAAGAAGGACCTGGACGTACGGACGGCCGACCAGACCGAGGTCACCTACGCGAGCGGCGTCCTGACCGTCACCACGCCCAAGGCCAACCTGCTCGGGCGCGGCGGCACCGTCGACGTGACGGTCGAACTGCCCGCGGGCTCGAACATCGACGTGACCGGCGCCGGGGCCCGTGTGCTCGGCGAGGGCCGGCTCGGCGAGGTCCGGGTGAAGACCTCGGCCGGCGACGTCCGCCTCGACACCACCGGCCCGCTGCAACTGAAGGCGTCGCACGGCTCGGTCACCGTGGAACGGGTCGACGGCATGGCCGAGATCACAAGCAGCACCGGTGACGTGCGCGTCGGCCTCGTCGACGGCCCCGCCGTCCTGAAGAACTCGCACGGCGCCACGACCGTCGGCACTGTCACCGGCGAGCTGCGGGTGAGCGGCGCCAACGGCGCCATCGACATCGCGCGCGCCGAGGCCTCGGTCACCGGCACCACCACCAACGGCGGCCTTCGCGTCGCCGAAGTCGCCCGCGGCACCGTCCAGCTGGAGACCGCCAACGGCCCCATCGAGGTCGGTATCCGCGAGGGCACGGCCGCCTGGCTCGACGTCAGCTCCAACCGCGGGCAGGTACACAACGCACTCCCCGCCTCCGAGGCCCCGGCAAAGACCGAGGACACCGTCAAGATCCGCGCCCGGACCAATTGGGGCAACATCGACATCCTTCGCGCCAAAGCCTGAGCGCCGGCCCCGCGAACTTGCCCGCTCCCCAGTCACTTCGGCCTCCGAACGGGAGGACTCCATGTCTTCATCTGTCATGCCCACATCCAGGCGGAGTGGCGGTCAGCCGTCGCCTGCCGCCGTCTCCACCGTCGGCCTGCGCAAGTCGTACGGCGACAAGACCGTCCTCGACGGCATCGATCTGCGCATACCGGCCGGGTCCGTGTTCGCGCTGCTCGGGCCCAACGGCGCCGGCAAGACCACCGCCGTGAAGATCCTGTCCACGCTCATCAGCGCCGACGGCGGCCAGGCCCAGGTAGCGGGCCACGACGTCGCCACGTCGCCGGACGGGGTCCGTGCCGCGATCGGCGTCACCGGGCAGTTCTCCGCCGTCGACGGCCTGATCACCGGCGAGGAGAACATGCTCCTCATGGCGGACCTGCACCACCTGTCCAAGCCCGAGGGGCGACGGGTCACCGCCGAGCTCCTGGAGCGGTTAGACCTCGTCGACGCCGCCAAGCGCGCAGGGCCCGGCGCACGGGGCGTGTCCGCTGGTATTGGCGACCGCCGCCTCGTCGGCCAGGTGCTCAGCGACGTGGTCGCGGAAGTCGTCCAGCAGTTCTTACGGGGCAGGTCGGCGAGCAACCCGAGCACCAACCGCCAGGCCCGCCACCGTGGTTCGAGCCGATCGGGTGGCCGTCGCCGAAGTGGTGAGGCGGGGTGGCCGACAGACGGCAGCGCCGATAGCGTGACCGCGTGGACCAGGATGAACGGCTACTGCACGCCTCGTCGTTCGGCGCAGCGGCGGTCGCATACGCCGAGCACCGTCCGGACTACGCGCAGGCCGCGGTGCGCTGGGCGCTCGAGCCCGCTCCCGGCCCGCGCGTGCTCGACCTCGGCGCCGGAACCGGCAAGCTGACCGCCACGCTGGTCGCGCTGGGTGCCGAAGTCATTGCCGTCGAGCCCGACCCGGCGATGCTGACCGAGCTGCGCCGCTCGCTGCCGGCCGTCCGTGCCCTGTCGGGCAGTGCCGAGGCGATACCGCTGCCGGACGCGTCCGTCGACGCCGTGCTGGCCGGCAACGCCATGCATTGGTTCGACATGGCCGTCGCTGGACCCGAGATCGCCAGGGTCCTCGCACCAAGCGGCATCCTGGCCGGTCTGTGGAACGTCGTGGACGACCGGGTCGAGTGGGTTGCCGGGCTCGCGCGGGTCAGCGGGAGCGAGGCCATCGGCCCGCGTGACACGCCCACCGGCTGGCGCGCCGAGACGGCAGACATGCACCTTCCAAAGACCGACGTGGCCGCCCGGTTCGGCTCGCCGGAGCAGGCCGAGTTCCCGCACGGGCAGCGCCGCACCGCCGACTCCCTCGTCGCGACCATCGCGACACGCGCGGGGGTGCTGGTGATGCCAGAACAGGAACAAGAGGCCACGCTGGGCCGGATCCGCGCATTCCTCGCGAGTGGACCGGAGACCGCCCGCGGCGAGTTCACCCTCCCGATGCTGACCGGCGTGCTGCGCGTCCGGCGGCTGTGAAGCGTCACACGGAAACGTTCGGCGCCCTCCTTGGACCGCCCGTGCGGATACTTTGCGGAGGCCGGGGGGCAGGCCAGAAGGAACACTCTGACCTGCTGAAACGTGAATTCGGCGTCTGATCCGCCGGGCGAGGAATGTCATCGGCCCCTCAGAACAACCAGCTGGGCGGCCCTGGTACTCGGTGGCCGTTCGAGGAGTCCGCACCGCCCTCCGGGAGCGCGGGGACTGTTCCTGGGCGACGGCCCCAGCCCCAGGTAGTGGATACGCGTGCCCTCCCGCCGGGAGTCGACCAGGATGAGCACCGCGACCGCCCGGTCGGCGGCAACTGCGTCCCACGACGTAACCGACTCGATCCCGTACGCGTCCGTACGCGCTGTGGACCACTGCGTCGGGTGCCTTGTCGTGCCGTGACACCTCGGTGATTGATCTGCCTGACGATCCCGCGCCGACACGCCTTCGGCCGCTCCCGTCCTGCCGCCAGCGGCCGAGGACGACCCCGGTGCTGCCCCGGTGCGGTTCTGCCCGCGGTCTCGGGGCGCGCCGCTGACCAGGCATCCTCCCGCCCATCAGCGTCGCGTTATGGGTCGGGGACTTCCCGTCAAGCATCCGTCAGTGAGGGCCCCCGTACCCGCTCGGGCGGGCATAGCTTCATCGAAGCGCCCGGCCGATCCGACCGAGCGGCGCACGTCGCCTTCTTCAAGGAGCCGCACATGTCTCCAGTCGAGCATTCCGAGGACCCCGAGCCTTGTGAACGCGTCCCGGCCGGACTCCTCTTCGTCCCTGTCCGGTCGGGGCCCGCGGGCTGTACGGCCCGGTTCTTCCGCACCCCCCTCGGCGGCCGTACGGCCGTCGGCTTCACCTCGGCGGCGAAACTCACCGCCACACTGGGCCCGGACCAGGCCTCCATCAGGCTCTCCGAACCCGCGCTGCGCGCCCTCGCCGCGCCGCTGGGCGTCACGGCCCTCACCGTCGACCCGCAGTTCTCCGCCCCCTCGGCCGACCGGACCGCGGCCACGGCCCGTGAGCGCGAGAACTCCTGGCGTCGCTGGCATCCCCAGCACGTCGGCGCCCTGCGGGTGACCGGCGCCGCCGCCGTCATCGCGTGCCTGAACCTGCTGATCGGCTGAGGAGGCGTCATGTCCATTCAGGAACTGTCCGCTCAGGAACTGCACCCGGCACCGGCACCCGGGGCCGACAGCCCCGGCGAAGCAGCCCACGCCGACGCGCGAGACGCCGAAGGCCTCTCCGTCTGGCCCCGCTCCGCCCGCCCCGAACCCCACGGGGACGTCTCCGTCGGCGGTGTCTCCCTCGCCGAGGCCGCCGACCGCTTCGGCACGCCGGTCTACGTCCTCGACGAGCACGAGGTCCGCGAGCGCTGTCGCGCCTACCGCACGGCGTTCCCCGACGCCGACATCGTCTACGCCGCCAAGGCGTTCCTGTGCCGGGCCATGGCCCACTGGGTCCAGGAAGAGGGCCTGGGGCTGGACGTCTGCTCCGCCGGGGAACTCGCGCTCGCCGTCACCACCGGCTTCCCGCCGGAAAAGATCGTGATGCACGGCAACGCCAAGAGCCCCGAGGACCTCCGCACAGCCCTCCGGCTCGGTGTCGGACGCATCGTCGTGGACAGCACCTCCGAAATCGCCCGGCTCGCCGCGATCACACCCGCCGGTATCCGCCAGCCGGTCATGGTGCGCGTGGTACCCGGCATCGCGGCCGGCGGACACGCCAAGGTACGCACCGGCACCGACGACCAGAAGTTCGGCCTGTCACTCACGGACGGCTCCGCGCAGCACGCCGTCACCCGGATACTCGACCAACCACATCTCGAACTCGTCGGCCTGCACTGCCACATCGGCTCACAGGTCGCCGCCGTGAAACCGTACGTCGCGGCGGTGCGGCGCATGGTCGGGCTGCTGGCCCGCATCCGCGACCAGCACGGCATCGCCCTCCCCCAGCTGAACATCGGCGGCGGCCACGCCATCGCCTACCGCCCCGGCGAGGAACACCTGAACATCTCCGTCCTGGCCGGGCGGGTCCGCGCCGAGCTGGAGGACGGCTGCGCCCGCGCCGGACTGCCCGTGCCCCGGCTCACCCTCGAACCCGGCCGGGCCATCGTCGGCCCCGCCGGGGTCGCGGTCTACCGGGTGCTGGCCGTCAAACGCACCGGCGCGCACACCTTCGTCGCGGTCGACGGCGGTATGAGCGACAACCCCAGGCCCGCGCTGTACGGAGTGCGGTACGCGCCCCGGCTCATCGGCCGCCCCTCCTGCGCACCATCCCGCCTCGTCACCGTCGTGGGCCGCCACTGCGAGGCGGGCGACATCCTCGCGGACGAGGTCGCCCTCCCCGGCGACGTACGCCCCGGTGACCTCCTGGCCGTCCCGGCGGCCGGCGCCTACCACCTCTCCATGGCCTCCGGTTACAACCTCGTCGGCCGCCCGCCGGTGGTCGCGGTGTCGGACGGCATCGCCCGTGTGCTCGTACGGCGTGAGTCGCTGGACGACATGAGCCGCCGGGACGTCGGGCTGTAACACCGAGTCCCTTCCCTGGATCTCCGCCGGGCTCCACCTCGGCGGAGGACTGCCCGTTGTACACCACGGGCAGTCCGAAAGATCACTGAATACCCCCTATCTGCATACCTCTATGTGTGAGGACGAGGTCTCGATGACCGTCGAAAACACCGTCGGCCTGATCGTGGCCGTCTCACTGCTCGCCTACCTCGTGGTAGCCCTGATCAAGCCGGAGAAGTTCTGATGTCCGCTCCCGCCGAGACCCGGCCCGCGCCCGTACCGGAATCCCCTCCGCCCGGCCCCGGGCAGCCGCGCCGGGTCGGCGCCGGAATGCTCGATCCGACGCAGCTGTGGCGCGCGCTCCCCCAGGCGCTGCGCAAGCTGAATCCGGTGGCCCTGTTCCGAAACCCGGTCATGTTCGTGACCGAGGTCGGCGCCGCCCTCACCACCGGCATCGCGGTCTTCCACCCCGGCCTCTTCGGCCGGCTGATCGCCGGCTGGTTGTGGCTGACGGTGGTCTTCGCCGACCTCGCCAAGGCCGTGGCCGAGAGCCGGGGCGAGGCACAGGCCGACTCGCTGCGCGGGACCCGGCAGCAGACCACCGCCTGACGCCTCGCGGGCCGGGAGCCTGGGGCAACTCAGGACGCCTACCTCGAAGAGGCCGTCGCCGCCCGCGAGTTGAGGCGCGGCGACATCGTGTCCGTACCGGCCGGGGAGCTGATCCCCGGCGACGGCGACGTCATCCAGGGCGGCGCCGCGAGCTTCGACGAGTCGGCGATCACCGGTGAGTCCGCGCCGCTCGTCCGCGAGTCGGGCGGCGACCGCAGCGCGGTCACCGGCGGCACCCGGGTGTTCTCCGACCACCTCGTCGTACGGATCACCCAGGAGCGCCGTCGGCCGACTGCTGCATCGACGCACCCGATCGCTTCCTCCCCGCCCCCGCCACCGCCACCGCCTTCGGCCAGGTCACCCCGTGGGAGCGCATGGTGGACGTACAGCGCACGCCGCCCTCCTCGACACCCCGTCTCCCATGGGGCGTGACAGTGCGCCGGCTGACACCCGAGCACGCCCCCGCCCTCGCCGAGCTCGGCACCGACGCGCATGGATCCGCAGCACATGGGGCGGACCGACCGCTCTCGCGGCCTCCGGTCCCGGCTGGGCCGCCTTCCGCAAGGGCCGCATCCTCACCGTCGCCTGCGCCTGCCTACTGAGCAGCACATACGAGGACATCGCCTGCGTCACGGTCCCCGAGCACCGGCGCGAACACCGCGCCATCGCCTGCGTCACCGCCCTGTGCACGGACATCGGCCGCCCGCGGCCACACCACGAGCTGGTCCTGCTCCCGCGACAACCGCCCCAGTCTCCTGCTCGCCTGGACCGCCGGTTTCCGACTGGAGCGCGAGTACGTTCACTACGTGGCCGGAAGTCCGACGCGGTACGACCACCTCACCGCACAGCCTCCAGCCGGCCATCTCCTCCGGTGCGATCGGTATCCCGATTCATGCCCCACCTCCGAGGACCCTGAGGGCGGGGATCCGGTACAGCACACACTGGCGAAGTGGCCCTTCGGGCACGCTCGGATCCTCGAAGTCGTCCGCCGGGTCCCGGGTCATGCCGATCCGGCGCATGACCGCCTGGGAACGAAGGTTGTTGACGGTCGTCGACGCAACGACCTCCGACAGCCCCAGGGTCTCGAAGCCGAAGGCCAGGCAGGCCAGGGCGGCCTCGGTGGCGTAACCGTGACCCCACGCCGAACGTGTCAGCCGCCATCCGACATCCACCCCCGCGAACGGCATGTCCTCGCCCACCTCGTCCAAGCCGACGCGGCCGATGAACTCACCTGTCTCCCGTGCTTCGAGCGCCCACCACCCAAAGCCTCGCTCGTCGAACTGAGCCCGCATGAGGGCAACCACGGCATCGCTCTGCTCCCGCGTCAGCAGCTCCCCCAGGTGTTCTCGGACTTCGGGATCGGCGTTCATCGCCGCCCACGGTTCGAGGTCGGACTCCCGCCACCGGCGGAGCAGGAGACGATCGGTAAGCAGTTCCGGCATGCCGTCCAGCCAACGCCATCACGATCAGGGTGTCGATCGGTTATGTCGAACAGGTCGAACCCCGCGGAGCTGGGCCCGCGCCGACCGGAATCAATCATCGCGGGTGGACGTTGCCGCTCCTGGGACGGAACGGAGGCGCATCGGTGCACGGTGAGTACAAGATTCCCGGCGGCAAGCTCGTCGTGGTGGATCTGGACGTCGAGGACGGAGTGCTGCGCCACACGCGCGTGGCGGGCGATTTCTTCCTCGAACCGGACGAGGCGCTCGACGCCGTGAACCACGCGCTGAACGGCGCCCCGGCGGACACCGACGCGACGGGCCTCGCGGCTCGCGTCGACGCCGCGCTCCCCGAGGGCACCGTCATGTACGGGCTGACCTCGGAGGGCATCGGAATCGCGGTGCGCCGGGCGCTCGCGCACGCCACCGACTGGACGGACTACGACTGGCAGCTGATCCACGAGGGCCCGCAGTCCCCGGCGCTGCACATGGCCCTGGACGAGGTCCTGACCACCGAGGTCGCCGCGGGCCGCCGCCCGCCCACCCTGCGTGTGTGGGAGTGGGGCGCCCCGTCCGTGATCATCGGCAGTTTCCAGTCCCTGCGCAACGAGGTCGACCCGGAAGGCGCCGCGCGCCACGGCATCGAGGTGGTGCGCCGGATCTCCGGGGGCGGCGCGATGTTCGTGGAGCCTGGCAACACCATCACCTACTCGCTCTCCGTGCCGGAGGCGCTCGTCCAGGGACTGTCGTTCCAGGACAGCTACGCGTATCTGGACGACTGGGTGCTCGGCGCGCTCGGTGACATGGGGATCAAGGCCTGGTACCAGCCGTTGAACGACATCGCCACGGAGCAGGGGAAGATCGCGGGCGCCGCCCAGAAGCGGATGGTCGGGCCGGGTGGCGGACCCGGCGCCGTGCTGCACCACGTGACCATGTCGTACGACATCGACGCCGACAAGATGGTCGAGGTGCTGCGCATCGGCCGCGAGAAGCTCTCCGGCAAGGGCACCAGGAGCGCGAAGAAGCGGGTGGATCCGTTGCGCCGGCAGACCGGGCTCGCGCGCGAGTCGGTCATCGGACGGATGATCGACTCGTTCCGCGGCCGATACGGGCTGACGGACGGCAAGGTGACCGCGGAGGAACTGAACCGTGCCGAGGAGCTGGCCCGGACGAAGTTCGGGTCTCAGGAGTGGACGGCAAGGGTGCCGTAGCCGGACGGGCGCTCCCAGGAACGGCCGGTCGGGGTCTTCAGGAACAGCCGGTCGGGGTCTTTCAGGAACAGCCGGTCCGGTTCTCTCAGGACACGGACACCCACGCCGTCGTCCCGAGCGTGTTCTGCGGACCGATGTCGAGAGGCTCCGCGGGCCGTACGTTCAGGGCCTCGCGCCCCTGCTGCGGGACGACCCGGAGGTACGTGCCGTCCTCGGCGGCCATCCGCCAGTACAGGCCCGCCCGCGCGCTCTCGCCCGGGTCGAGGGTGAGCGGCGCGGCGCCGGGGTCCTCCGGCGCCATGAACACCTCGTCCGTCCCCTCGACGGTCCGCACGCCCGTGAGCGGGGCGCCCTTCTCGTCGAGGACGCGGATGGCCGGGTGGCCCTTCACCTCGTACGGCCGCTCGGAGCAGTTGGTGAGGGTGAGGGTCATGGCCCGCAACCCCATGGCCCCGTCGACGGGGCCGGTGCCGAGGCGCACCCCGGACGGCGGGCAGCCGTGCGCCTGTTGGACCGCGACGGCGGGCGAGCGGGCCGCCTTGGGCTTGTGGGCGGGTTCGGTGAAGAGACCGCAGGCGCTCAAGGCGAGCGTCAGCGCACCGGCGAGGGCGAGGGCGCGTAACGGTCCCAGGTCTGTCGCGATCACCGAGCGATCATCCCACGCCACTCCTGCGCCGCCTGCCGCCTCGACCACATCCGACGCACCCCTCAGTTCGCACTCCCCCGCGCCGTCACCAAGCCCGACTCGTAGGCGAACACGACCAGTTGGGCCCGGTCGCGGGCGCCGAGCTTCGTCATCGCCCGGCTGACGTGGGTCTTGGCGGTGAACGGGCTGATGACCATGTGCGCGGCGATCTCCTCGTTGGTCAGACCGCGCGCGGCGAGCGCCGTCACCTCGCGTTCGCGGCGTGTGAGGCACTCCAGGCCGGGCGCGGTGGCCCGGTCCGGGGGCCGGGCGACGAACTCGCCGATCAGGGTGCGGGTCACGGACGGGGACAGCAGCGCCTCTCCCCGTGCGACGACCTCGATGGCCTGGAGCAGGTCGGCGGGCTCGGTGTCCTTGAGCAGAAAGCCGCTGGCCCCGGCCCGCAGCGCCTCGAAGACGTACTCGTCCAGGCCGTAGTTGGTGAGCATGACGACGCGTACGGCGGACAGTTCCGGGTCCGCGGCGATACGGCGGGTGGCCTCGATGCCCGACATCACCGGCATCTGTACGTCGACAAGGGCGATGTCCGGCAAGGACGCGCGCACCAGCGCGAGGCCCTGCTCGCCGTCGGCGGCCTCGCCCACGACCTCGATGCCGTCCTCGGCGTCGAGCAGGGCGCGGAAACCGGCGCGCATCAGCGCCTGGTCGTCGACGAGCGCGACCCTGATCACGGCACCTCCTCCGGTATGCCCAGCGGCAGTTCGGCGCGCACCGAGAAGCCGCCCTCGGTGCGCGGTGCGGCGTGCAGGGTGCCGCCGAGGGCCGTGACACGTTCGCGCATGCCGGTGAGGCCGATGCCCGGGGTGGGCGGACGGGACGGGTCGGCGCCGCCGTCGTCGTCGACGGATATCGTCAGGTCGTCCGCGCTGTAGTCGAGTTGGACGGCCACCTTGGCGGGGCCCGCGTGGCGCGCGGCGTTCGTCAGGGCCTCCTGGACGATGCGGTACGCGGCACGGTCCACGGTCGCCGTGAGCGGACGCTCCTCGCCGCTCACCGTCAGTTCCACGGCGAGGCCGGCCGCGCGGGCCCGCTCCACGAGCAGCGCGGGGGTGCCGCTCGGCTCGTCGGTGCGCAACACCTCCAGGGTGGCCCGCAGTTCGCGCATCGCCTCGCCGCCCGCCTCCTGGATGGCGAGCAGCGCGGGCGAGACCTCCTCACCGCGTTTGCGGGCGAGGTGGACCGCGACGCCCGCCTGGAGCTTGACGATCGAGATGCTGTGCGTGAGCGAGTCGTGCAACTCGCGGGCGATCCGCAGCCGTTCCTCGCCCGCGCGGCGCAGGGCCGCCTCCTCGCGGGTGCGTTCGGCCTCCATCGCGCGCTGTTCCGTCTGGCGCAGATACGCCTGCCAGTTGCGGTCCGCGAGGCCTGTCACCAGGGCGCACAGGAACCAGCCGGCGAGCAGGAGAGAGCGCTCGACGCTTCCGCGCGCCGTGAGGTCCGTCGTCACGAATGCCGCCAGGAACAGGGCACTCGCGAGCGCCGCCACCCCTCGGTGACCCGCTCGGGCCGCCGTGTGGACGGCACCGAGGACGGGGAGGGCGGCGAGGGTGCCGGGGTGGGCGTGCAGGACGTACGCCGTCGTGGTGACCGTACTGACCGCGAGTACCCTGCGCGGGGCTCGGCGGTAGGCCGCCAGGGCGAGGGAGCCCGCGGTGATCAGCGCGTAGTCGGCGGGAGTCGCGCCGTCGCCGACCGCGGCCGCGGTCATGACGAGGGCACCGACCACGACCCCGAGGGCCGCGTCGGCCAGGTGCCTGCGGGTGACCTGGTCCAGCGCCATGTTCCGCACGATAGACGGCCGTTCGGACAGTGGCGTCAGACCTGTGGAGGGGGCCCGGCGTACTCCGCCTGGAGTAGATCACGGCGCACGCGGGCCGGGTGGGCGTAGCCCGGACTGTCTTCCGGTGGACGACGACCGTGGACGGATCCCCGGAGGAGGGTGACAACGGCGGCCGGGCCGGCGGCCCCGCCCTCATTCCCTACAAGGAGGCTCCCCATGCCCAGCCCCTTCCGATACACCACCCCGTCTCCGCCCAAGCCGGCCACCGGCCGTGTGGCGGGCGTCTACGCCCAGCTCGCCGACGACTTCGGCATCGGGCGCGCGGTGACCTTCGTCGTGCTCTCGCCCGCTCCCGATCTCATGGCCTCCGCCTGGGCGTTGATGCGCGAGTCGCTGATCGCGGGCGCGGGCAGCCGGACGGGGAAGGAACTCGCGGCGCTCGGGGTGTCCGTGGCCAATCGGTGCCCGTTCTGCGTCGACGCGCACACGATGCTGCTGCACGCGACCGGGGACCACCGGCTCGCGGAGACGGTGGCGCGCGGGGGGACCCCCGCCGACGAGGAGCACGCGCGTGTGCTGGCGTGGGGCGGGGCGACCCGGATCCCGGGGGCGGCGGAGTTGGCGCCGTATCCCTTCCCCGTCGCACATGCCCCCGCCTACATCGGCACGGCTCTGTCCTTCCACTTCATCAACCGCGTGGTGTCGGCGCTGCTCACCGAGAGTCTGCTGCCCGGCAACGCGCAACGGTTCCGGGCGGTGCGGAGTCTGGCGGGGCGGTCCGTCGCCCGGACGGTGCGCCGGCGACCCGCGCCGGGTGCGGGCCTGGAACTCCTCGACGACCCCGGGCCCGGTCCGGACTGGGCACGCGGGACCACCGTCGGCCCTGCCTACGCCGCGCTGCGAGCCGCCGCCACCGAGGGAGAGGGCCTTCTCGACGAGGCCGACCGGATCCTCGTACGGGAGACGCTCCGGGACTGGGACGGCTCGCACCCCCCACTCGCGTGGGACGGACTCCCCGACCGTTCGCGGCCCGGAGCGCGGCTCGCGCTGCTGGCCGCGCTGGCCCCGTACCGGATCACGGACGAGGACGTGACGGCCTGGCGTAAACCCATTCATACCGACCACTGTTTGGTGCATCTGGTGGCGTACGGCGCGTTCGCCGCCGTCGACCGGATCGAGAGCACGCTTCCCGCCCGCACGGCCGAGGAGACCGCATGACACAGATCGCCAACTTTGCTCAGGCGCAGGCCTGGAACGGCACTCTCGGCAACCACTGGGCGAGCCACCACGAGCGCTATGACGCGCTCGTGTCGGGCCTGAACACCGCGCTCTTCGACGCGGCGGCGATCGCTTCGGGCGACCGCGTCCTGGACGTCGGCTGCGGGGCCGGTGCGACGACCCGGATCGCGGGCCGGCTGGCGGCGCACGGGCACGCCGTCGGGGTCGACATCTCGGCACCCCTGCTCGACCAGGCCCGGGCGACGACCGCCGCGGAGAGGGTCACCAACGTCGCGTACGAGTTCGCCGACGCCCAGATCCACCCCTTCCCGGCCGCCGGATACGACGTCCTGATCAGCCGGGGCGGGGTGATGTTCTTCTCGGACCACGCGGCGGCGTTCCGGAACCTGTCGCGCTCGCTGCGGCCGGGAGGGCGGCTCGCGTTCGTCTGTCCGCAGCCCGTCGGCCCCGGGGCGGAGGAGTCACGCGCCCTGAGCCTTTTCGGAAAGCTCCTGGACGAACCGGACGCCGCAACGGTCGCCGTCCAGGCCGCCATGGCCTCCCTGTCCGACCCGGCGCGCATCCGCGAGGTTCTGCACGGGTGGGACGACGTGACGGTGACTCCGGTCGCGACGGAGACGACATGGGGGCGCGACGCCGCGGACGCCGTCGGCTTCATCCTCTCCCGCGCGCCAGGCCGGACGGTCGACGCCGACACACGCGCGGCCCTGCAGGACACCTTGCGCCCTTATGAGACGGATCGCGGTGTTCGACTCCGGGCGGCGGTGTGGCTGGTGACGGCGAAGTGGCGCACGGACGGTCCCCAGTGAGGCACAGTCACCACACAGCCACGGAGTGAGTTGGCACTTCCGCCCCACAGGGAGTCATGTGACACTGGCGTTCCGTCCGCAGTGTGGACTCCCTCCGCACCGTCCCCCACGAGAAGTGCGCCGTGCATTCTCTTCCTCTGCCACTCGCCCTCACCGCGCGCCTGCTGCCGGTCGCGGTCCTCGCCTGCACGGGCTGGGCCATGTCGTCCGGCACGTCGACGACGACTCCGGCCGCCACCGAGCACAAGTCGCCCCAGACGACGCAGTCCCCGTCGGGCCCCGCGGCGACGACGGTCGCGAAGACGTACACCGCGGCCCCCGCGCCCTGCACCGGCGTGACGGAGAAGACGGTCAAGGCCCTTGTCCCGGGCGCCAAGACGGCCGGTCAGGAGATTCCGTCGACCGACAGGACGGTGCGCCGCACCTGTTCCTGGAACGCGCTCAAGGGCTTCGACTACCACTGGCTGGACGTCTCGTACGAGATCAAGGATTCGGACGAATCAGCGCAGAAGTCCTATACGGGGCGCGTCGCGGACAAGAGCGGCGGAGGTGCGGTTCCCGGCCTCGGTGACTCGGCCTACTCCGTCGTGAACCTCACCACCACGGACAAGCAGCAGACCCGTGAGGGGGTGGTGATCGTCCGCGCGTCCAACGCGCTGGTGGTCGTCACGTACAACGGCAGCAACTTCGAGACGAAGAAGGCGCCCAGTACGGACGAGATCAACAAGGGGGCCATCAAGGCCGCCAAGGACGTGGTGGCGACGCTGGAGAACGGCCAGAAGGGCTGACCGTTCTCCAACCGCCGCGCTGATCCGACAGCTGTTCTCCATCAGCCGTTCTCCGACGGCTGCCCTCCCTCACGTGTCAGACGGCGGTCTTCTCCTTGCCCCGCAGCAGCATCAGCGCCAGGTACAGCACCATGGACGTACCGAGTCCGACCGCCCAGCCGTAGTCGGCCAGGGACTTCAGCGCCGGGATGGGCCGCCCGTCGATCAGCGGATGGAAGTCGGCGCCGCCGACGGCCAGGACGCCTCCGGTGACGAAGGCGGCGACGGCCCGCCAGTTCCAGCCGCCGTCGTACCAGTACCGGCCGCCCGTGCGGTACAGGTCGGCGAGGTCGAGCTTGGTGCGGCGCAGGATCCAGTAGTCGGCGATGAGGATGCCGGCGACGGTGCCGAGCAGACCGCCGACCAGTCCGAGCCAGGTGAAGATGTAGCCCTGCGGGTCGGAGTACAGCTTCCAGGGGAAGATCAGCACGCCGAGGACACAGGTGGCGAGTGCGCCGGCACGGAAGTTGATCTTCCGCGGTGCGAGGTTGGAGAAGTCGAAGGCCGGCGAGACCAGGTTGGCCGCGATGTTCACGGACAGGGTCGCGACCAGCACGGTGACCAGCGCATAAAGGAGGCCGAAGACGTTGTCGGTCTTGGCGGCCAGCTGGACCGGGTCCCAGATGGCCTCGCCGTACACGGCCTGCGAGCCCGAGGTGACCATGACCGACAGGAAGGCGAAGAGCGTCATCGTGGTCGGCAGACCGAGCGCCTGGCCCCAGGTCTGCGCCTTCTGGCTCTTGCCGTACCGGGTGAAGTCGGGGATGTTCAGCGACAGCGTGGACCAGAAGCCGATCATGCCCATGAGCGAGGGCCAGAACAGCTTCCAGAAGTCGCCGCCCCAGCCGAGCTTCGAGGGCTGGTCGAGCAGCGGGCCGAAGCCGCCCGCCTTGCTGCTCATCCACCACAGCATCGCACCGGCGCCGACGAGCACGAAGGGCGCCGCCCAGTTCTCGAAGCGGCGGATCGTCTCCATGCCCCGGTAGATGATGGCGACCTGGAGCACCCAGAAGATCGCGAACGACAGCCACATGGTCCAGGCGTATCCGCCGACCTTCGAGGCGTTGGCCCAGCTGTCGCCGAAGAGCTTCCCGGCGAGGAAGTAGATCGCCTCGCCGCCGATCCAGGTCTGGATGCCGAACCAGCCACAGGCCACCAACGCCCGTACGACAGCGGGCAAGTTGGCCCCGCGGACACCGAAGGAGGCGCGGGCGAAGACGGGGAAGGGTATGCCGTACTTCGGCCCGGCATGCCCGGTGAGCAGCATCGGGACCAGCACGATCAGGTTGGCCAGCGCGATGGTGAACACGGCCTGCTTCCAGTCCATGCCGACGGCTATCAGGCCGGAAGCAAGGGTCCAGGAAGCGGTGTTGTGGGCCATGCCGACCCAGAGCGCCGAGAAGTTGTACGTGGTCCACGTGCGCTTCTCGACCGGGACCGGCAGCAGGTCCTCGTTGGCGTAGGGGCCGCTGGGCGTGGGCGCGTCGGGCGCGATCTCCACCCGGCCGTCGGTGAGCGTGACTTGAGCGACGGGCGGGCCCTCGCTGGGGACGGTCTCGGTCATGGGCAGGCCAATCAAGTGAGGAGTGACGGGAGAGGCCGTGCGGGTGACACCGTGGGGGGTTGTGCGGGTGCGGTGATCCCCTTCCCCGGACGGAGGGAAGGGGACGTATGGGGAGGGGGAGCGGTGGCCGGGGTACGGCCGGCGGTGCGGCGGGCGGCCGGAGGCCGGCCGCCCGGAGCGGAGCTGTCAGCCGTTGACGGCCGGGATGACCTTCGACCCGTACGCGTCGATCACGGCCTCCTGCGCGTCGTGCATGTCGTACACCGCGAACTGGTCCACGCCCAGCGCGCGCAGCGCGTTCAGCTTCTCGATGTGCCGCTCGGCCGTGCCGATCAGGCAGAACCGGTCGACGATCTCGTCCGGCACGAACTTGGTGTCGGGGTTGTCGCTGCGCCCGTGGTGGGAGTAGTCGTAGCCCTCGCGCGCCTTGATGTAGTCGGTGAGTTCCTCGGGCACGGCGGCGGAGTGCTCGCCGTACTTGGAGACCAGGTCGGCCACGTGGTTGCCGACCATGCCGCCGAACCAGCGGCACTGCTCACGCGCGTGGGCGAGGGCCTCCGGCGAGTCGTCCTCGGTGATGTACGCGGGCGCGGCCACGCAGATCTTCACCTCGGAGGGGTCACGCCCCGCTTCGACGGCCGCGTCCTTCACGGCCTTGACCATGTATTCGGTGAGATAGAGGTCGGCGAGCTGGAGGATGAACCCGTCGGCCTCCTCGCCGGTCATCTTCAGGGCCTTGGGACCGTACGCGGCCATCCAGACCGGGAGTTCGGCACCCGGCTTGACCCAGGGGAACTTGACGACGGTGCCGCCGAGGTCGGCCTCCTCGCCCCGGCCGAGGGCACGGATGACCTTCATCGCGCCGCTGATCCGGGCGAGCGTGTTGGGCTTGCGGCCGGCGACACGCATCGCCGAGTCGCCGCGCCCGATGCCGCACACCGTGCGGTTGCCGTACATGTCGTTGAGCGTCGCGAAGGTCGAGGCGGTGACCTCCCAGGTGCGGGTGCCCGGGTTGGTGACCATCGGACCGACCGTCAACTTCTCGGTGTTGGCGAGGATCTGACTGTAGATCACAAAGGGTTCCTGCCACAGCACGGCCGAGTCGAAGGTCCAGCCGTACGTGAAGCCGTTGCCCTCGGCGCGCTTCATCAGGTCGATGACGCGGGAGGCCGGGGGGTCGGTCTGCAGGACGAGTCCGAAGTCCATGGCGCCACTCCTAGTCGCTCAGAGAAGGTACTGACAGGTGGAGCGGGGGGTGTAGACGCCGTGACCCGCGCGTCCGGTGAACTCCCGCTCGGTGATGACCGGTTCGCCGCGCGAGAGCACGGTCTCGACCTGCCCGGTGACGCGCTTGCCCTCGTACGCCGAGTAGTCGACGTTCATGTGGTGGGTCTCGACCGACATGATCTGCTCGGCGTGCGGGTCGTAGATGACGATGTCGGCGTCGGCGCCCGGCGCGATGGTGCCCTTCTTCGGGTACAGGCCGAACATCCGGGCCGGGGTGGCGCAGGCGATCTCGATCCAGCGGCGGCGCGAGATGTGCCCGTCGACGACGGCCTGGTGGAGCAGGTCCATGCGGTTCTCGACGCCCGGGAGGCCGTTGGGGATCTTCGAGAAGTCGCCCCGGCCGAGCTCCTTCTGGCCCACGAAGCAGAAGGGGCAGTGGTCCGTCGACACGACCTGGAGGTCGTTGGTGCGCAGGCCCCGCCACAGGGCGGCCTGATGCTCCTTGGGCCGAAGCGGTGTGCTGCACACGTACTTCGAGCCCTCGAAGTCCGGTTCCGCGAGGTTGTCGGTCGACAGGAACAGGTACTGCGGACAGGTCTCGCCGAAGACGTTCAGGCCCTCGTCACGCGCTCGTGCGATCTCGGCGACCGCCTCCTGCGCCGAGACGTGCACGACGTACAGCGGAGCGCCCGCGACCTGGGCGAGCTTGATGGCCCGGTGGGTGGCCTCGGCCTCCAGGAGCGCCTTGCGCACCTCGCCGTGGTAGCGCGGGTCGGTCTCGCCGCGCGCCAGTGCCTGTTCCACGAGGACGTCGATCGCGATGCCGTTCTCCGCGTGCATCATGATCAGGCCGCCGTTCTCGGCGGAGCGCTGCATGGCGCGCAGGATCTGGCCGTCGTCGCTGTAGAAGACGCCGGGGTAGGCCATGAACTGCTTGAAGGAGGTGACGCCCTCCTGGACCAGCAGGTCCATCTCCTTGAGCGTCTCCTGGTTGACGTCGGAGACGATCATGTGGAAGGCGTAGTCGATGGCGCAGTTGCCGTCGGCCTTGGCGTTCCAGGCGTCGAGGCCCTCGCGCAGCGAGTGGCCGACACTCTGCACCGCGAAGTCGACGATGGTGGTGGTACCGCCCCAGGCCGCGGCCCGGGTGCCCGTCTCGAAGGTGTCCGAGGCGAAGGTGCCGCCGAAGGGCAGCTCCATGTGGGTGTGGGCGTCGACGCCGCCCGGGATGACGTACTTGCCGGTGGCGTCGATGGTCTTCTCGGCCGTCCACGACTCGGCCGCCGGGGTGCCGGTCGCGGCGAGGGCGGCGACCCGGCCGTCCTCGATCAGGACGTCGGCGTGGATCTCGTCGGACGCGGTGATGACGAGGCCATTACGGATGACGGTACGGCTGCTCATGCTCCCTCTCTCCTGCCGTGCGCTGAAAACTGCGGGTCACTCGTGGCTGGTCGCGCCCAAGCGGCAAAGCCGCGCGATGCCACAGCCCCGCGCCCCTTTTCGGGGGCGCGGGAAGCCCGGCGGACTCCAGGGCCCCGCCGGGCTACGGCGCGGTCAGCGGCTCGTACGCGTCGGGACGGCGGTCCCGGTAGAACTGCCAGCGGTCGCGCACCTCGCGCAGCTTGGCCATGTCGAGGTCGCGGACGACGAGTTCGGTCTCCTTGTCGCTGGCCACCTCCCCGACGAACTGGGCCTCCGGGTCGACGAAGTACGACGTTCCGTAGAAGTCGTTGTCGCCCAGCTCCTCCACGCCCACGCGGTTGATGGCGCCCACGAAGTACTCGTTGGCGACGGCCGCCGCCGGCTGCTCCAGCTGCCAGATGTAGGAGGACAGTCCGCGCGAGGTGGCCGACGGGTTGAACACGATCTCGGCGCCCGCGAGGCCCAGCGCACGCCAGCCCTCCGGGAAGTGCCGGTCGTAGCAGATGTAGACGCCGATCTTGCCGACGGCGGTGTCGAAGACCGGCCAGCCGGCGTTGCCGGGACGGAAGTAGAACTTCTCCCAGAAGCCCTCGACCTGCGGGATGTGGTGCTTGCGGTACTTGCCGAGGTACGAGCCGTCCGCGTCGATCACGGCGGCCGTGTTGTAGAGGACGCCGGGCTGCTCCTCCTCGTACATCGGCAGGACGAGGACGAGGCTCAGTTCCTTGGCCAGCGCCTGGAAGCGCCGGACGATCGGGCCTTCGGGGATCTGCTCGGCGTACTCGTAGAACGCCTTGTCCTGGACCTGGCAGAAGTAGGGCCCGTAGAAGAGCTCCTGGAAGCACATCACCTGTGCGCCCTGTGCGGCCGCGTCGCGGGCCGCCTGCTCGTGGACCTGGATCATCGACTCCTTGTCGCCGGTCCAGGCAGTCTGGAAGACGGCGGCGCGGATCACTCTGCTCATCGGGACCTCCGGTCGCTCGGTGTGCGAGGAGCCTAGAAAGCCCGGACGGCCGCATTGAGTTGCACCGTGTCACGTCTGAGGCGCTGTGCCGTTCCACGGTGTCACCCCCGCGTTGTCCCATGTTTCACCTGAGCCGTCCCGTGTTTCACCGTTGTTGCGCGTCGTGTGCGAGCAGTGCGATGTGTACGGAGGCGGCCTGCTCGAAGTCGTCGAGGTCGACGCCGAGCCGGGCCTCGATGGCCTCCAGCCGGCGGTAGAGCGCGGGCCTGCTGACGTGGTGGAGCTGCGCGGTGCGGGACTTGTTGCGACCGGTCGCGAGGTAGGTCCGCAGCACGGGCAGCAGCTCCGACTCGGCATCGGCCCCGCACAGCAGGCCGTCCAACTCCCGCTCGGCAAAGGACTGGACATTCGGGTCATCGCGCAACAGCCGTATCAGGCCCCGCAGATGGACGTCACGCAGTCGTACGAGCACCGGCTGGTCCTGGTCGGCGGGTGCGTCGGCGGCGGCCTCGGCGACGTGCAGGGCCTCACGCAGGCCGCCTGGGACGTCGTCCCAGGCGGTACGGGGCGCGGCCGCCGCCACGGTCGTACGGATGCCGGTCTCATGGCGCAGTCGCAGCGCGAAGTGGGCGGCCAGCGCCTCCGCGTCCTGATCGCGGGCGAGGCTGAGCAGCACGGCGGTGGCCCCGTCGGCAAGCTCGGCGACCAGTCCCGGCAGCCCCAACAGCCGTAGTACACGGTCGAGTTGCCCGGGGTCTCCGTCCCGTACCACCAGCGGCACGAAGGCCCGCCGGTTGACGGGCAGCCCGGCCGCCCTGGCCCTCGGAAGCAGCTGCCGCGCCGGTACGACCCCGCTCACCAGGTCCGTCAGCAGGCTCTGTGCGGACTCCTCCTCCCAGGTGTGCACGGAGCCGCCCAGCATCCGGTGCAGGACCAGGGCCTCGGCGGCACGGTCGGCGAGCAGCCGCCCGGTGGCGGCATCGCCCCGGTAGCCGCACAGCACGATGCGGCCCCATCTCTCGCCGCGCCCGCCCAGCTCGGCGCGGATCCAGCCGTCACCCTCGCTGCCGCCCGCCTGCCGGGCGATGCGCTCCCAGTCGCGCAGCACGTCGTCCACCGCGGACCGCTCCCCCGCCGTGGCGAGGACGCGGTGGGCGAGGTTGGTGACGACGACCGGGCACGCGGCGTGCACGGCGATCTCGTCGAGCATCCGTTGCAGGGGTGCGCCCGTGGTGATGAGCCCGGTGAGCGCGGTCCGTACGGCCTCGGAGAGGCTCACGGCCGCGAACTTGCTGCGGACGAGCCGGGACTGGACCTCCTCCGTCAGCTCGGCGAACGGGAAGGGCCGGTGGAGCACCACCATGGGCAGTCCGCAGCGCTCGGCGGCCCGGCGCATCACGTCCGGCGGGGTCGGGAAGGCCCGGCCGAGTCCGAGGACGACGGCCGCCGCCTCCGCGCGGTGCAGCGAACGGATGTACTCGGCCTGCGCGTCCGGGTCGCCCGCGAGCAGCACCCCGGTGGTGAGCACCATTTCCCCGCCGCTGAGCATCACGCCCACGTCGGCGGCCTCGGCGACGTGCACCCAGCGCACGGACCGGTCGAGGTGGCCCGCGCCGGCCACCACCTCGGGCTCTCCGGCGAGCACCCGGTCCAGGGCGAGGACCTGGCGTACCGACAGGGCGGGTTCCAAGGCGGTGGCGGTGGTCATGGCACGTTCCCTTGCTCAGAACTTCTTACTGGATACACCTCAGCGCGTGCTCGAGAATCGCCGCGCCCTCCTCCGCCTCCGCGACGGTGAGGGAGAGCGGCGGTGCGATGCGCAGCACGCTGGTGTTGTGACCGCCGCCCTTGCCGATCAACAGGCCGTCCTGGCGGGCCGCTTCGAGCACGGCCGCGGCACCTTCGGGGTACGCCTCGTCGGTACCGGGCTTGACCAGCTCGACGCCGATCATCAGCCCGCGCCCGCGCACCTCCCGTACGTGGTCGAGCGGCACGGAGATCGCCCGCAGCCGCTCACCGAGCAGACCGCCGACGCGCCGGGCGTTGCCCTGGAGGTCGTGTTCGAGGAGGTACGTGAGGTTCGCCAGGCCCGCCGCCATCGTGATCGGCGAGCCGCCGAAGGTCGAGATGGAGTTGGAGTCGAGGCAGTTCATGATCTCGGCGCGCGCGACGACGCCGCCGATGGACATGCCGTTGCCGATGCCCTTGGCGAAGGTGAGCATGTCCGGCGGGCCCGCTGCGGCGTGCGCCTGCCAGCCCCAGAAGTGCTCGCCGGTGCGGCCCCAGCCGGTCTGCACCTCGTCGGCGATCCAGAGGATGCCGTGCTGGTCCAGGACCTCGCGGAAGGCCGCGTACAGGCCGTCGGGCGGCGCGGTGAAGCCGCCGACGCCCTGGACGGGTTCGGCGATGAGGGCGGCGGGCGGACGGACGTGGCCGAGCAGGTCCTTCAGGTCGTCGACGCAGGCCGCGATGAACTCGGCGTCGCCGAGATCGGCGTACGGGCCGCGGGTGCGGACGCCGCCGTGGACGTACAGCGTCTGGAGCGGCGAGAGGGAGGTCGGCGACCAGCCCTTGTTGCCGGTGATGCCGACCGCGCTGAAGGAGCGGCCGTGGTAGCTGTTGCGCATCGCCAGGATCTGGTTGCTCTGCCGATGGGCGGTGGCGAGCAGCAGGGCCGTGTCGTTGGCCTCGGTGCCGGAGGTGGTGAAGAAGACGCGGGCGTCGGGGATGCCGGACAGCTGGGCGATCCGCTCGGCGAGTTCGACCATCGGCCGGTTGAGGTAGAGCGTGGAGGTGTGGATGATCCGCCCGGCCTGCTCGCTGACGGCCTTCGTCACCTCGGGCAGGGCGTGCGCGGTCATCGTCGTCAGGATGCCGCCGAAGAAGTCGAGGTACTTGTTGCCCTGCGCATCCCAGACGTGGCGGCCCTCGCCGTGGGTGATCTCGATCGGGTCCTCGTAGTAGAGGGCGAGCCAGTCGGGCAGGACGGCCTTGTGGCGTGCGTACAGGTCGCTCACGGCTGCACCAGCCCCTCGTAGGCGTCGGGCCGCCGGTCGCGGTAGAACGCCCACTGCTGCCGGACCTCCTCGATCAGGTCGAAGTCGAGGTCGCGGACGATCAGTTCCTCGGTCTTGTCACTGGCCGTCTCCCCCACGAACTGTCCGCGCGGGTCGACGAAGTAGGAGGTCCCGTAGAAGTCGTTGTCGCCGTACTCCTCCTGCCCGACCCGGTTGATCGCGGCGATGAAGTACTCGTTGGCGACGGCCGCGGCGGGCTGCTCCAGCTGCCAGAGGTAGGCGGAGAGGCCGCGGGAGGTCGCGGAGGGGTTGTAGACGAGCTGGGCGCCGTTCAGGCCGAGCTGCCGCCAGCCCTCGGGGAAGTGCCGGTCGTAGCAGATGTACACGCCGATCCTGCCGACCGCGGTGTCGAAGACCGGCCAGCCCAGGTTGCCCGGTTTGAAGTAGTACTTCTCCCAGAAGCCCTTCACCTGCGGGATGTGGTGCTTGCGGTACTTGCCGAGGTACGAGCCGTCCGCGTCGATCACGGCCGCGGTGTTGAAGTAGAAACCGGACTGCTCGACCTCGAACACGGGCACGACGATGACCATGCCGGTCTCGCGTGCGAGCTCCTGCATACGAGTGACGGTGGGCCCGTCGGGCACCGGCTCCGCCCAGCCGTAGTGCTCGGGCTCCTGGACCTGGCAGAAGTAGGGGGCGTTGAAGACTTCCTGGAATCCGATCACCTTGGCGCCCTGCCGGGCCGCCTCGCGGGCGTGCTCCTCGTGCTTGGCGACCATGGATGCGGTGTCGCCGGTCCAGGTGGCCTGGACCAGAGCGGCGCGTACGACGTTGGCCATGAGCTGCTCCTTCGACGGGACGTCAGAGAGCCTCTACGCCCGTAGACAAAGGCGGTAGAGGCTCGAAAGTAAGCCCAGCGGACAGCCTTGCCAAGACCATCGCCGTTAACCCGCTGAGTCGATCACGTTTCGCACCCCTGTGGGTGAGCGGTCGATCCGGTCCGCGGCGGCTCGACCGGCTCAGGAATGCCTTCCCGGATCGCTCGGGCGGCGAAACCGGCCACGCTCCCGGCCCGTGCGGCCGACCACGCTCTCAGGCCGTGAAGCCGGCCACCCTCAGCGCGTGCACCAGGTCCCAGTGGCGCTCCTCCGAGACACCCTTGGCGGCCGCCAGCAGCAGCGGCACGAGACGTCCGGGGTCCGCCTCCGCGCTGCGGGCCGCCTCCTCCGGGGTGCGGACGCGGACGTAGGCGTCGAGCAGCGCCCGGATCTCGCGCTGCCGCCCCTGGTCGGCCAGGCTCAGCACGGCGGTCCCGATCTCGGGAGCGGGACGGGCGACGCCCTGGCGCAGCATCTGCCTGCCGTCGGCGCTGCGGCCCGCCGCGGCGAGTGCGTCCGCGGCGCCGACCAGCCGGTCCGCGGGGAGCGAGGCGGCCTCCCACAGCAGGGTGGCCCAGTCCGCGTCGAGGCCCGCCCGGTGCAGTTCGGCGGCGAGCAGCGGGAAGCGGGCGGCGGGCCAGTAGGCGACCTCCACGAGCAGGGCGTGCGCCTCGCCGCTGCGGCCCTCGCGGCGCAGCCGGGTCAGGGTCTGGACGGTCTCGGCGGTGGCCCGCCGCGCCTCCTCGTCCGGCGCCTCGGTCCGCGCCGGCGCCGGCGCCTCGGCGGCACCCGCGAAACGGGCTCCACGGGGGGTACGGCCGCTCGGCGCGGCCGGGGCGGACACGGGCGGCGCCGCGGCCTCCGGGACGGCCACAGGGGCAGCCTCGGCCTCCATCATCCCGGCGAAGCGGGCGCTGCCGCGGGGGCGCCGCTTGGAGCGCTGCTCGGGGACGGGGGCGGCACTCGGGGTGGGGGCGGTACCCGGGCTCGGGATGGCACCCGAGCCGGGGGCGGTACTGGCACCAGCGCCGGCACCGGCCTGGTCGTACGGGCCGGTACGGGCGGCCGCCGAATCGCTTAGGGCCGAACGGGCGGCCGCCGGATCGTAGGGCCCGGGACCGGGGGTCGCCGGGTCGCGAGGCGCCACGGGAGCCGGGGCGGGGGCAAAGTGGCCGGTCGCCGCCGGGTCCGCGAAGCGCGGGCGCGGGCCGGACTGCTCCGGGATCGCCGGGCGGCCCTGGGCCGCCGGCTCCCCCACCCGGACGACATCCCCGCCCGCGCCCCCCGAGAAGTCGAACGCGCCCGATACGTGGGTACGCAGGGCGCGGCGGTCCAGGTTCTCCATCCGGTGGCGGAGTTCGACGCATCGGGCGGTGGCCCGTTCGTGGTCGTCGTGGGCCCAGGCGAGGTCGAGCCGGACGGTGTCGGCCTCCTCCTGGGTGGTGGCCGCGTGGAACTCCCGGCTCAGTTCGGCCTGGCGCTCCGCGGCGTAGCGCTGTTCGCGGAGCATGACGTCGAGACGGTCGCCGAGGGCGTCCCGGCCGCCGGGCCGGCCGTCGTAGGCGGCGAGCGAGGCGCCGTGCAGGGAACGGGCGCGCTGGGCCTCTTGGGCCGCGACCTGGGGACCCTGCTCCGCGGCGAGGTCCTGGAGGAGCGCCTCCACGACATCCCACGGGGGCACTTCCCAGCCGTCCAGGCAGGCCCGCATGCCGTCGGGGTCGCGCTGCCAGAACACTGCGCACCAGCCGCCGTCCTGATCGAGCCGTTTCATCAGCCCGCTCAGGTAGCTCGCGAACTCCCGTACTTGACCCGGGAGTTGTTCTACAGCCATCACACGACTCCCCGCCCGACTGGAGTGCTCCGGTCCGGTAGAAAACACCCTTCGTGTTACGGAACGGCTACGGGGAGTTTTCGGACTGGACGCAGAGTCCTGTGATCAATGTCGTCCATGGACAGTCCGAGCGCCCGCGCCAGCGCCGCCACGGTGAAGAAGGCGGGGGTGGGGGCCCGTCCGGTCTCGATCTTGCGCAGGGTCTCGGCCGAGATCCCGGCGGTCGCCGCGACCTCCACCATGCTGCGGCCACCGCGGGCCTCGCGCAGCAACTGCCCGAGCCGCTCGCCGCGTTCGCGCTCTTCGGGGGTCAGGGGGTTACGCACCATGACCACATTCTAATACCGGTATAGTAATTGGCATGGTGGAACTCAAGACGGACACGTCGATCGACGAGATGTACGAGGCGGGGCAGGTCGTGGGCCGGGCGCTCACGGCGGTGCGGGAGGCGGCGGACGTGGGGGTCTCGTTGCTGGAGCTGGACGAGGTCGCCCACCAGGTGCTGCGTGAGGCGGGCGCCGGCTCCCCCTTCCTCGGCTACAGGCCCTCGTTCGCGCCCACCCCCTTCCCGGCGGTCATCTGCGCCTCGGTGAACGACGCGATCGTGCACGGCATCCCGACCGGTTACCGGTTGCGGGACGGCGACCTGGTCTCCATCGACTTCGGAGCCGAACTGGACGGCTGGGTCGGCGACTCGGCGATCAGCTTCATCGTGGGCGAGCCGCGCGTGGCCGACGTGCGGCTCGTGCGGACCGCCGAGCGGGCCCTCGCGGCGGGCATCGAGGCGGCCGTCGTCGGCAACCGGATCGGGGACATCGCGCACGCCATCGGCACGGTGTGCCGCGCGGCGGGGTACGGCATCCCGGACGGCTTCGGAGGCCACGGCGTGGGCCGCCGCATGCACGAGGACCCGCCCGTCCCGAACGAGGGCCGCCCGGGCCGTGGCCTCCCCCTGCGCCACGGCATGGTCCTCGCGATCGAGCCCATGCTCATCGGCGGCGGCACCGACGGCTTCCACGCGGCCCCCGACGGCTGGACGCTGCGCACCGACGACGGCTCCCGCGCGGCCCACACGGAACACACGGTAGCCATCACCCACACGGGCCCACGCATCCTCACGGCACGCTGATCCCCGCAGGCGCATGACGTCGACGGACGCGAGGGCGCCGCTCGCTACGACGCCGGTCGCACCACCATCGCCGAGCCGCCACCGCGCCGCACCTTCTCGGCCGCTGCCAGCCACTGGCCGCCCGGGAGGCGCTGGACGCCCGTCGCCGCGCCGATCTCGGGGTTGAGCTTGAAGGAGTGCCCGAGGGATTCGAGCCGGGTCCGCAGGGCGCTGTCGTACAGGCCGGGTTCGAGTTCGGTCTGGGCCGCGTTGCGCTGGCTGGCGCGCGGCGCGGCGATGGCGTCCACCAGCGGCAGACCCCGGTCCAGGAACTCCGTCAGGGTCTGCAGGACGGTGGTGATGATGGTCGCGCCGCCGGGCGAGCCGAGCGCCACCACGGGCTGGTTGTGCCGGTCCAGGACGATCGTCGGGGAGATCGACGAGCGCGGGCGCTTGCCGGGGCCGGGCAGGTTCGGGTCGTGGACGGCCGGGTTGGCCGGGGTGAAGGAGAAGTCGGTCAGCTCGTTGTTGAGGAGGAATCCGCGCCCCGGGACGGTGATCCCGCTGCCGCCGGTCTGCTCGATGGTGAGGGTGTAGGAGACGACGTTGCCCCACTTGTCCGCCACCGTGAGGTGGGTGGTGTTCTCGCCCTCGTACGTCGTCGGGGCGGCCGTGCCGCCGGTGGAGCAGGCCGCCGGGTGGCGCGGGTCACCCGGTGCGAGCGGGCTCGTCAGGACCGCGTCGTCCTTGATCAGGCAGGCGCGCGAGTCGGCGTACTTCTGCGAGAGGAGTTCCTTCGTGGGGACGTCCTCGAAGGCGGGATCGCCCACCCAGCGCCCCCGGTCCGCGAACGCGATCCGGCTGGCCTCGATGTAGTGGTGCAGGTACTGGACCTCGCTCGCCTTCGAAAGGTCCGTCTTCTCAAGGATGTTGAGGGCCTCGCCGACCGTGGTGCCACCGGAGGAGGAGGGGGCGATCGAGTAGACCTTCAGTCCGCGGTACGACGTCTGCGTCGGCGCCTGCCGCTTCGCCCGGTAGGCCGCCAGGTCCTTCGACGACAGCTTGCCCGGGCGGGCGTTGTAGCCCGAACCCGGGTCCACCGGAGGCTTGTTCACGGTGGCGACGATGTCCTTGCCCAGCTCGCCGTGGTAGATCGCGCCGACGCCCTTCTTGCCCAACTCCTCGTATGTGCCGGCGAGATCGGGGTTGATGAAGGTCGATCCGACCACGGGGAGCGAGCCGCCGGGCAGGAACAGCTTCGCGGTGTCGGGGAAGTTCTTGAAGCGGGCCTGGTTGGACTCGGTCTGCGAGCGGAAGGTCGCGTCGACCGTGAACCCGTCGCGTGCGATCCGTTCGGCGGGCTTCAGTACGCTCCCGAGTCGCTCGCTGCCCCAGCTGTCCAGCGCCGTCTGCCAGGTGGCGGGTGTACCCGGTGTACCCACGCTCAGCCCGCTGGTGACGGCGTCCGCGAAGGCGAGCGGCCGGCCGTTCTCCAGGAAGAGTCCCGAGTCGGCGGTCAGCGGCGCGGTCTCACGGCCGTCGATCGTATGCACCGTACGGGACTTGGCGTCGTAGTAGACGAAGTAGCCGCCCCCGCCGACGCCGGAGGAGTACGGCTCGGTGACGCCGAGGGCCGCCGCGGTGGCGACCGCCGCGTCCACCGCGTTGCCGCCCTTCTTCAGGACCTCGATCCCGGCGGCGGAGGCGTCGGCGTCGACACTGGCCACGGCACCGCCGTAGCCGACGGCGACCGGCACCTTGGCCGGGGTGGTACGGGAGGAGGCCGCCCCGGCGGTGGGTGGCGCCGCCGCGCCGACCGACACCACCGCGGCCGAAACCGCCAGGACCGCCAGATTCCGCGCAACAGGGCGACGCATCCGTACCTCCAGTCAACAGCCGTCCGCGCAGCGTAACTTCACCGCGCCCCTCCCGTCAGGACCCCCTCGAACACCGGTCCGCACTCCCGATACCATGCGCGCCCATGAATGACGACGTGCGCAACATCGTCCTCGGCGTGGTCGCCGCCGCCATCAGCGCCGCGCTCGGCTGGCTCGCCCGCACCTACCTCTGGAAGCGCAGACTCCGGCGCAAGCAGGCGTTCTTCGGGCTGCCCGACAACTCCGAGTCGCTCCTGGTGGTGAACCGCGAGGCGGGCGGCCCGGAGCTCACGGTGATGCGCTTCGACGTGTTCGCACTGCTCGAACTCGCCGCGCTGATCAAGGACTGCGGCGCGCACGCCCAGGTCGTCGCGCACGACGCCGCGCAGCAGGGGTTCGGGGAGCGGACCGAGTTCTGTGTGGGCGGGCCGGCGTCGAATCGCCGCATGGCCGCGCATCTTCACAGCCTGCTCCCGGGCATCCAGGTGAACACCGACGCCGAACCGGGCCCGGACCGCGGCGCCTTCCAGATCGGCAGCGAGCGCTACCTCCTGGAGTCGGGGAAGGGCGAGTACGTGATCCTCGCCCGGCTGATCGCGGGACAGGAGCGCGGGACGCGGCCCGTCTTCCTCTTCTGCGGGCAGCGCGCGATCACCAACCAGGCGGCGACCCGCTATCTCGCCCGCAACCACGAACGGCTGGCACGCAAGCACGGCGGCAACTCCTTCGTACTGCTGCTGAAGGTGGTGAACTCGCACGCGTACGGGCCCGATGTCGTCGAGCTTGTCGCGGACGTGACCCGGGCCGCCCAGACCCCGCTGCCCACACCCGCGCCGGCCCGCAACTCCCACCGTGCATCGTAGATTTCACGGCCATCCAACAATCTTTACCCGTGCGTAACTTACCGACGGGTTACTTCCGGTAAGGCAGCGAGGTTACCGTCGGGTCACATTCTACTGACACGAGTGAGGAGTGGCCCGTGGGACACCATCGTCATGCCCTGCGCACGTCCGCCGTCGGTGCCGTATCCGCGGCCCTGATCGCCGGTACCGCCCTCGGGCTCGCCCCCACCGCCCAGGCCGCCTCCGCCGGCGTCCGCTTCGTCGACATCACCGGAGACGGCGGCACGGTCCTCAAGGCCAATGTCGTCACCCCCGCGGGCGCCGACGGCAGCCGCAGGTATCCGCTCCTCGTCATGCCGACGAGCTGGGGCCTGCCCCAGGTCGAGTACCTCGCACAGGCCCAGAAGCTCGCCGACTCCGGCTATGTGGTGCTCACGTACAACGTGCGCGGCTTCTGGCAGTCCGGCGGCGAGATAGAAGTGGCGGGACCGCCCGACGTGGCCGACGCCTCCAAGGTGATCGACTGGGCGCTGGCGAACACCCCGGCCGACGCCCAGAAGGTCGGCATGGCGGGCGTCTCGTACGGCGCCGGGATCAGTCTGCTCGCCGCCGCGCACGACAAGAGGATCAAGGCGGTCTCCGCCATGAGCGGCTGGGCCGACCTCATCGACTCGATCTACTCGGGCCGCACCCAGCACTCCCAGGCCACCGCCCTGCTCGGTGTCGCGGGGAGTATCACCGGGCGCCCGAGCGCCGAACTCCAGCAGACGCTTCGGGACTTCTTCGCCTCGAACCTGTCGAAGGAGCAGGAGATGATCGCCTGGGGGAAGAAACGTTCCCCCGAGACCTATGTCGACCAGCTCAACAAGAACGGCGCGGCCGTCTTCATGGCCAACGGCTGGGGCGACACGATCTTCCCGCCCAACCAGTACGCCAAGTTCTACGAGGAGTTGACCGGCCCCAAGCGTCTGGAGTTCCGCCCCGGCGACCACGCCACCGCCGAGATCACCGGTCTGTTCGGACTCCCCAACGACGTGTGGACGGACACCGGCCGCTGGTTCGACCACTACCTCAGGGGCGTCGACAACGGCATCGACCGTGAGCAGCCCGTCCAGCTCAAGCCCCGCACCACCGGCGCCTACGAGGGCTACCCCGACTGGAAGTCGGTCGGCGCGACCAGGAAGAAGATCGCCCTCGCGGGCACCACCACGATCCACACCAACGTCGACTCGGGCGCGGACGGCGGGATCATCTTCCTCTCCAGCATCCTCGACCAGATCGCCCAGGTGCCACCGGTGGCGTCGATCCCGCTGCTGCCGCGCCGCTGGGCGGCCGTCTGGCAGTCGGAGACGTACGCGAGCGTCCAGCGAGTGCGCGGAACCACCACGCTGCACACCACGCTCACTCCGACCGAGGAGAGCGGCACCCTCGTCGCCTACCTCTACGACGTGGGCCCGCTCGGCCTCGGCAAGCTGGTCAGCAACGCGCCGTACACCTTCCACGGGCAGACGCCCGGAAAGCCGTTCGGCGTCGACCTGGAGCTGTACTCCACGGCTTACGACGTCCCGGCAGGGCATCGGCTCGCCCTGGTCGTCGACACGGTCGACCCGCTCTACATCGAGCACAACCCGTCCGGCGCGCAGCTGACCTTCTCCTCACCGGCGAACGACCCGTCCTACGTGTCCGTTCCCCTGCGCGAGCAGTGATCTCCGGCTGCTGCCGCCGACCGGGTCTGGCCCTGTGAGCCGCTGCTCCCCCTACAGTCGCGGGGCTGTGGGGGGACCCCCACCCGGCAGCAGCGTCCCTGGTTCGGCCGGTGCCACATTCACGGCCTCGGTCTTGGGACTGCGCTGCTCCCGCCGGGACACCCACTGGGCGAACCAGGAGAGCAGCATGCACATCCCGATGTAGATCGGCGAGATCACCATCACCACGGGGATGAACGGCAAATCGTAGTCGAGGTTCGAGGCGATCAGTTTCCCGGCGTGGAGAAACTCCTCGTAGGTGATGAGATAACCGAGCGAGGTGTCCTTCAGGGCCACCACGAGCTGGCTGATGATGGCGGGCAGCATGGCCCGCACGGCCTGCGGGACGAGGACGTACGTCATGACCTGGGTCTTGCGCATGCCGAGCGCGAACGCCGCCTCCCGCTGGCCGCGTTCGACGGAGTTGACGCCGGAGCGGAAGACCTCGGCGAGCACCGAGCCGTTGTAGAGGGTCAGCCCCGCGACCAGCGCGGGCAGCGGCTGCACCTTCAGCGCCACGAAGATGAAGAAGATCATCACCAGTACGGGCATGGCGCGGAAGAACTCGACGACCAGCGCGGAGACCCAGCGCACCGGACGGTGGTCGGAGAGGCGTCCTGTCGCGAGCACGGTGCCCAGCGCCAGCGAGAGCACCGCGGCCATCGCGAAGGCCTTCAGCGTGTTGCCCAGCCCCCGCAGCAGCAGTTCCTGGATGCCCTTGTACTCGAACGGCATCCACTTCGTGTACGTGAACTGGTCGGTGTCGAAGAGGAGATAGAGGATCCAGCCGACCAGGGCGAGGATCAGGGCGGTGGACACGGCCGCGTAGAGCCGGTGCCGTTGGCGGGTCCTGGGTCCGGGAACGTCGTACAGGGCGGTGGATTCGGGGGCGGTGGTGGTCATCGGGCGACTCCCCAGCGCTGTTCGAGGTAGTTGAAAATCGCGCTGATGGTGAGGGTGATGATCAGATAGCCGACGGCGATCCAGATGAAGGTCCAGACGATGTTGTAGCCGAGCTCGCTCAGTGTCTTGTAGGTCCCGAGCAGTTCGTTGACGCTGAACGCCCCGGCGATCGCCGAGTTCTTGGCGAGGGCGATGAGTGTGGAGCCGATGGGCGGGATCACGGACCGGAACGCCTGTGGCAGGACGACCACGGACAGCGTCTGGCTGAAGGTCATGCCGAGGCTGCGGGCGGCCTCGCCCTGTCCCTTGGGCACGGTGTTGATGCCCGAGCGCAGCGCCTCGCAGATGAACGCGGAGGTGTAGCAGCCGAGCGCCAGGACCGCGAACACCTTGAAGGGCAGCACGAGTCCGAACCGGGGCAGCCCGAGCAGCACGGCGAAGAACAGCAGGGTGAGCGGGGTGTTGCGCAGCACGGTCACCCACACCGTGCCGAAGGCCCGCAGGGAGCCGACCGGCGCGACCCGGAACGACGCCATCAGGAAGCCGAGCACGAGGGCCAGCACGCTCGCGTAGACAGTCAGTTCGACCGTACCGAGGAATCCCTGGGCGAAGGTGTCGAAGTTGTCGATCAGTACGTTCACATCGGCCTCGCTCAGCTCGCCGGGTAGCGATCGATGGCGGGCGGGGTGGGCGCCGGCACTCCGGAGAGCCCGAGCGTCGCCTCGTACGCCCTCTTCCAGTCGCCGTTCTTCTCGCGGGCCTCCAACGCGTCGTCGAGCGCGAAGCGCAGCGCGTTGTCGTCGCGCGGCACGCCGATGCCGTACGGCTCCTTCGAGAACGGCTTGCCGACGACCTTGAGTTCGTCGGGCACCTTCGCCGCGTAGCCGATCAGGATCGCGTCGTCGGTGGTGACGGCGTCGACCTGGTAGGTGAGCAGGTTGTCCACGCAGACCGAGTAGGTGTCGTAGGCGACGAGGGTCGCCCTCGGGTAGTCGGTCCGGATGCGCTGGTACGGCGTCGAACCGGCCGCCGAGCAGACGCGTTTGCCGGCGAGGTCCTGGGGGCCGTGGATGTCCTTCTCGTTCTTGCGCACGAGCAGCGACTGACCGGCCATGTAGTAGGGGCCCGCGAAGCCGACGAGCTTCTTGCGGTTGTCGTTGATGGTGTAGGTGCCGACGTAGAAGTCGATCTGGCCGTTCTGCAGGGCGGTTTCGCGGTTGGCCGAGGCGATCGTCTTGAAGCGGATGGTGCTCGGGTCGAAGCCGAGCGAGGCCGACATCATCCTGGCGATCTCGATGTCGAAGCCGGAGTAGGTGCCGCTGGCCGGGTCCTTCTCGCCCAGGTACGGCTGGTCCTCCTTGACGCCGATGTTGAGGTAGCCGCGCTTTCTGGCCCTCTCCCAGGTGGGCGAGGAGGGGAGCTCGAAGCCCTCCGCCACCTGGTAGTGGGGCAGTTTGCCGGCGGCCGGTCCCTTGGTGGGCGGACTGCCCTCCTTGCCGCAGGCGGCCGTCAGCAGCGCGATGCACACGAGGGCGGCCACGGCGAGGCGTGTACGTGTCGTACGGATCATGGTCGTACTCCCCCGCCTAGTGCTTGAGGATCTTGGAGAGGAAGTCCTTGGCACGGTCGCTGCGCGGATTGGTGAAGAACTCCTCGGGGTTGCGGTCCTCGACGACGCGGCCGTCGGCCATGAACACGACACGGTTGGCCGCGGAGCGTGCGAAGCCCATCTCGTGGGTGACGACGACCATGGTCATGCCGTCGCGCGCGAGCTGCTGCATGACCTCGAGGACCTCGTTGATCATCTCGGGGTCGAGTGCCGAGGTCGGTTCGTCGAACAGCAGGGCCTTGGGATCCATGGCGAGGGCGCGGGCGATGGCCACGCGCTGCTGCTGGCCGCCGGAGAGCTGCGCCGGGTACTTCGGGGCCTGGGAGACGAGGCCCACGCGGTCCAGGAGTTCGAGGGAGCGCCGGTCGGCCTCCTCCTTCTTGCGGCCACGGACCTTGATCTGGGCCAGCGAGACGTTCTGCAGGACCGTCTTGTGGGCGAAGAGGTTGAAGGACTGGAAGACCATCCCGACCTCGGCTCGGAGTCTGGCGAGCGCCTTGCCCTCGTCCGGCAGCGGCTGTCCTTCGAGCCTGATGGCGCCCGATTCGATGGTCTCCAGCCGGTTGATCGCCCTGCACAGGGTTGACTTGCCCGACCCCGAGGGGCCGATGACCACGACCACCTCCCCCTTGCCGACGGTGAGGTTGATGTCCTGGAGGACATGCAACTCGCCGAAGTGCTTGTTCACGTCCTGCAGTTCGATCAGAGGATCGACAGCCATGCCCGGCCCTACCCACTCTCAGCTGTGTCGCAGAAGCCGCAAACTATCCGGGCAGGATGACCCCCCATACGCGACACGCACTTTTCGGGCATTAGCCGTATTTATTATGTTTCTGGTTTACGCCGTCACGGCGGGACGGGCTACCCCTCCGACACCTCGGCGTACAACTGGGAGAGTTCGGGGGCACCGCTGGACGCCCAGGTGTGGCCGGAGGCGACCACATCGATCTCCCGGCCGGAGGCCAGCCGCACCGCCGGGTGGCCGTTGGGCCAGACCTCCCAGCGGGCGCCGGGAACCGTGCGCACGATGACCGAGCCGAGATAGAGCCCCGCGTCGTTGCCGAGCCACGGCAGGCTCTCCTCGTCGTCGCGCCAGCGCGGCAGCAGCTGGTCCAGCGCTTCCAACGAGGCGACGGAGTCGTCGAGTTCGACGCCCGCCTGATGTGCCTGCGAGCGCAGCAGCTCGCACTCGGAGAGGAGTTCGGCGACGCCCTCGGAGTCATGATCACCGTCGGAGAACACCGCGACTCCGAAGGCGGGACCGTGCTTCTTGCGCCAGGTGCCGAGGAAAGGGATGTTCATACGCCCAGCGTGACATTCGCATTCCGGGTCGCACCACAGGCGCGCCCCGGGGGCACTCACACGTCGAGGTCCACCACGACGGGCGCGTGGTCCGACGCGCCCTTGCCCTTGCGCTCCTCGCGGTCCACATAGGAGTCGGTGACCGCCTTGGCGAACGGCTCGTTGCCGTAGACCAGGTCGATGCGCATGCCTCGGTTCTTGGGGAAGCCGAGCTGGCGGTAGTCCCAGTACGTGAACGGACGGTCGTACTTGAGGGGCCGCGGGACCACGTCCGACAGGCCCGACTCGCGCAGCGCGGCGAGGGCGGCCCGCTCGGCCGGGGTGACGTGGGTGGCCCCCTCGAAGAGGGAGATGTCCCAGACGTCGTCGTCCGTCGGCGCCACGTTGTAGTCACCCAGCACGGCGAAGGGGCGGCTGCCCGCCGCGTCGCCCGCGACCGCGGCCTTGAGGGCCTCGAACCACTGGATCTTGTAGGCGTAGTGGGGGTGGTCCACCTCGCGTCCGTTCGGCACGTACACCGACCAGACGCGGAGCGGGCCGCAGGTCGCGGAGACGGCCCGGGGCTCCTCGACGCCCTCGTAACCGGGGTCGCCGGGCAGCCCCTTGACCACGTCCTCCAGGCCGACGCGGGAGAGCACCGCCACGCCGTTCCACCGCCCGGTCGCGTGGACCGCCGCCTCGTAGCCCAGCTCGCGCAGCTCGTCGACGGGGAACTGCTCGGCGGCGACCTTGGCCTCCTGGAGGCACAGCACGTCCGTGCCGCTGCTCTCCAGCCAGGCCAGCAGCCTCGGGAGGCGAGCGGTGATCGAGTTCACGTTCCAGGTCGCGATGCGCATGCCTCACAACCTACCGGGCGGGTACGACAACGGGTCGCCGTGCCCGCCCGGCGCCCCCGCCTGCGGGTGCTCAGACCTCCGCCGACGCCCCCGGCGCGAGCCGCAGGTGCTCGGAGCCGCCCAGGGAGCCGATCTGGTGGTCGTAGATCGGGCGCGCGAGGTCCGTCAGGAGCGCGTCATGGATGTCGTACGCGCGCTGCGGCTTCACCTCGCGGACGTAGTCGATGACCTCGGCGATCTTGTTCCACGGGGCCATGACCGGGAGCATCAGCGTCTCGACCGGCTGCTCGGGGACGGTGAGGGCGTCGCCCGGGTGGAAGACGCGGCCGCCGTCGATGAGATAGCCGACGTTCGTGATGCGCGGGATGTCCGGGTGGATCACGGCGTGCAGTTCACCGTGCACCTGGACGTCGAAGCCCGCGGCGGTGAACGTGTCGCCGTGACCGACGGTGTGCACACGGCCCGGGAAGGCCGCGGAGATCTTCTCCGCGACCGACTTCAGGGTCCAGATCTCGGCCGCCGGGTTGGACTCCAGGCCGGCCCGCAGCCGGTCCTCGTTGAAGTGGTCGAGGTGCTCGTGCGTGACCAGGATCGCTTCCGCGCCGACGGCCGCGTCCTCCTCGGTGAAGGTCCCCGGGTCGATGACGAGCACACGCCCGTCCTTCTCGAGACGGATGCAGGCATGCGACTTCTTCGTGAGCTTCATGGGTCCATCCTCCCCCTCCCGGTGCCACGGAGGGCTGCCGAGACAGGTGCTCCCACCACCAGGCTCAAGATCACTCCTGGGGGGTGGTCTCCTCCCGGATGACCTGCTGCGCCACCTTGAAGGCGCTGTTGGCGGCCGGGACACCGCAGTAGACGGCCGCCTGGAGGAGCACCTCCTTGATCTCGTCCGGGGTGAGGCCGTTGCGGAGGGCGGCGCGGGTGTGGAAGGCCAGCTCGTCGAGGTGACCGCCCGCGACCAGCGCGGTGAGCGTGACACAACTGCGCGAACGCCGGTCGAGGCCCGGCCGGTCCCAGATCTCGCCCCACGCGTAGCGCGTGATGAACTCCTGGAAGTCCCCGGAGAACTCGTCCGCCGAGGCCAGCGCCCGGTCCACATGCGCGTCGCCCAGCACCTCGCGGCGCACCTTGATCCCGGCGTCGTAGGGGTCCGGCCTGCCCAGGACCGCGGGCTGGACGACGGGTGGGGCGATCTCGGCGACGGGGCCGACCGGCGGGGGTGCCGCGAGCACCGGCTTGACCGGGGCCGCCGGGATGGCCATCTGGCCTGTGGCCGAGTCGTAGGCGGGCTGCCAGGCGGTGGAGAAGTGCCGCACCAGCAGGTCGGTGACCGCCGCCGGCTGCTCCACGGGGACCAGGTGCGAGGCACCGGGTACGACGGCGAGGCGGGCGTCCGGTATCCCCGCGACCAGCGTGCGGGCCTCGGCGGGTCCGGTGACCTGGTCGTCGGAGCCGACGAGGACGAGGGTGGGGACGCCGATGCGGCCCAGCTCGGCGCGTACGTCGAAGGCGGCGAGCGCCTCGCAGGCGGCGATGTAGCAGCCGGGGTCGGTGGTGCGCACCATCTGCACGGCCCACTCGGTGATCGCGGGCTGCGCGGCGGCGAAGCCGGTCGTGAACCAGCGCTCGGGCGAGGATCGCGCGATCGGGTCGAGCCCGTTGCTGCGCACGATCACCCCGCGCTGCCGGAACTCGTCGGCCGAACCGAAGCGGGGCGAGGCGGCGATCACGGCGAGCGAGGCGATCCGCTCCGGGTGACGCAGGGCCAGCTCGATGCCGATGGCCCCGCTGAACGCGCAGCCCGCGTAACCGAAGCGCTGCACGCCGAGCCCGTCGAGGGTGGCGAGCAGCCGCCCCACGAGTTCGGTTACGGAACCCGCCGGGTAGGCGGGGGCGCCGCCGTGGCCCGGCAGGTCGAACCGGAAGATCCGCCAGTTCTTGGACAGCTCCGGTATCTGCCGGTCCCACATGTGCCATGTGGTACCCAGTGAGGGACCGAGGATCAGGACAGGGGCGTCTTCTGGCCCGTCAAAGCGGTATTGCAGGGTGTTCATCGGTGTCTCACTCACCCGCCTGACCCTTTCATCTGTCACGACAGCCCCTATGAGCGGGGTCCTGGCTGTAGCTGTTTGACCAGGTGGAAGACCTCCCGGGCCGCATAGCGCTTGAGGCAACGGACGATTTCACGT